>JAWVWZ010000095.1:0-6125 GCA_033723505.1 Hydrogenovibrio sp. | reverse complement strand
GGGTAACCTTGTGCTGCCAGCTTCAGTCTTAGGGAATGGACGACATCTTCCGGTACCAGAATCGCACCGGAACCGTCTTCGATTTTATAAGGGACTTTTTCCTGCTCAAGCGTTTGAATGACCTCGGTCATATCCTTGGCATCCATACTGCCGAACAGCAAAGTATAGTTGGTCGACTGAGACCACAGGATAATTCCCACAGCTAAAGAAACGGCAGCCGCCAAGGCGATTACCAGACTGACTTGTTTGGCAACGGAAAGCGAGGTCAGGTTTTTTAGAAGGGTCGAGCCTGCTGACGCTTTTCCGGCATCCAAATTTGCGTCCATTACAGATTGATCAGGCATTAACTCGGCTTTCTCTTATATTAGATTGGCATGTTTTTAATGTCTTTATAAGCTTCTACAAGCTTATTTCGGACTTGTGTCATGGCTTGAAAAGACAGACTTGCTTTTTGTGCTTGAATCATCACCTCGGTCAAATCGACGTCTTCACCTCGTTCAAAGGCTTTTTTCAATTCACCGGATTTGTTTTGTTCTTCGGCAACGGAATTGATGGATTTCGACAACAACTCGGCAAAATTGTCCGCACTCTGGGCACCAGTTTCCGCCTCCTGAACAGGATTTGGTTTAGACGCCGCATCCGCAGCCAAGGCTCGCATTTGCAACATTAAGCTTTGAGTATCAACGGTCTGACTCATTTAACTGGCAACTCCACTTTCATTTTTTTGCGCTTGAGACTACAAAACCCAAGACTTTATAACGTTAATTATGACACAACACAGCAATTGATATGCCAAAAAAAGCGTCAAATTTTAGTCACTTATCGCTTTTGAAAGATTTCCATATCCCATCCATCGGATCAGATCACATCCAAGCCTTGTTCCTTAAACTTGGCCAACTTATATCTTAAGGTTCTGGGGCTGATATTTAAGGCCTCTGCCGTTTTTTGGCGATGACCATCATTCGCCTGCAGTGTCTCCAATATAATTTGAACTTCCCTTTCTTTCAAGTCCACCGGCAAATTTTCGTTTGTGGGCGGCACTTTTTTTTCTGTCGAGTCCACCGATTGAGGGGTTTCTTGCTCCGCCGTTTGGACAAAATCGCCATCCAGCATGATGTCCGACGGCTGAATTGTGTCACCCGACATCATCACCAGCGCACGCTGGATCACATTGTCCAATTCCCGGATATTTCCCGGCCAGTCATATTGCAGCAAGGCCTTCATCGCCGGAGCCGACATCATCGGCTCAACCCGATGTGCACCACAATGACGCTGCAATAAACGCTCTGCGATCGAGGCAATGTCCTTAGGGCGATCTTTCAAGGCCGGAAGTTTCATTGGAAAAACATTCAGGCGATAGAACAAATCTTCCCTGAAATCGCCATTAGTGATCGCTTTTTTCATATCGATATTGGTCGCACTCAACACTCTGACATTCAGCTCAACGGATTTGGTACTGCCGATACGCTCTACTTCCCGCTCCTGGAGAACACGAAGTAATTTCGCCTGTAAGTCGGCTTTCATTTCGCCGATTTCGTCAAGGAAGATCGTTCCTCCCTGCGCTTGCTCGAATTTTCCCGGCATGGATTTCATCGCACCGGTAAAAGACCCCTTTTCATACCCAAACAAGGTCGCTTCAAGCATGTTTTCAGGAATGGCCGCGCAGTTGATCGCGACGAAAGGTAAATCTTTTCGAGGAGAATGATGATGAATAAAACGCGCAAGCACCTCTTTACCAGTTCCACTTTCACCGGAAATCATGACCGAAGCATCACTGCTGGCAACTTTTTTCGCCATGGTTTTCAACTGAATCATCGCCGGATCGGCAACAACGAAATCTTCACTACTGGAAGCATCACGATAAAAATACGCTTTGGCCTTCTCCACCAGCACATCGGCTTCAAAGGGCTTGAGGATATAATCAACCGCCCCGGATTTCATCGCATCGACTGCTTGCTCAACCGTTCCATAGGCGGTCATCAGCACAATAGGCAGATAGGGTTTGATCGCCCGAATGCGGAGCATCAACTCATAGCCATCCATACTGCCATCCATACGAATGTCGGAAAAGACCATGGCAATCTCATCATCCAAAGCCACCAATGCATCTTCCGCTGAACTGACGGCCACCACTTCAAAATTATTCAATTCCAGCGTATCGACCAAAGCTTCTTGGAGCTTGCTGTCATCTTCTACTATCAATATTTTGGCAATACTCATACTGCCTCCTCAAATTGTATAACCGGTAGCCTCATGGCAAAAGTCGCGCCCTCCCCAGGTGTGGATGCCACCCAGGCTTCCCCATCGTGCGCTTCAGCAACCGCTCTCACAACAGCCAAGCCCAAACCAGTGCCTTGTGCACGACTGGTGTAAAAAGGTTCGAAAACTTTCTGAATCAGGGATTCGTCGATACCCGGCCCCTTATCCATGACTTTGATATCGACCATATTATATTTCGTTTCTTCGGGCTGCGTCACCATGATGGTAATATCGGCATTATGCTGCACCACATCAATTGCATTCATCACCAGATTCTGCAAGGCCGTCACCAGCGCATCCGAATCGCCGGCGATTTCAACATCCGGAGTTTGAATCTCAAAACGGATATGACTGCCTGAAGCTTCAATCCGGGTTTCCACAGAGTGTTTTAACGACGCCATCAAATCGGAAATGATGATTTTCTTATCGTGCGATTTACCGCCCTTGGCATACTGCAACATATCTTTTACCAGACTTTCCAAGTGACGTAAACTGGTGACGGATTTATCGACAAATTTTTTGCGTTTTTCTTCATCCAACTCGCTGGAAGAAAGCTGAGACACATAGAGTAATGCCGATGCCAAGGGCGTCCGAATTTGATGGGCAAGAGAGGCGGCCATTTCCCCCATTGAACTCAATCTTTGGTGACGACTGATATGTTGCTGTAGATTTCTGGCGTCCGTCACATCCTGAATCAACAGAATTTTTCCCACCAAGGGAGAGTCTTCGATTTCATTTGACAGGGTCAGAGGGGATTCCGACAGTTGATAAGCCATTTGATTATGTGTCAGCAAGGTGCCGGCATCATTTTTATTCAAGAAAACGTTTTTTACCACGACATCCCAATTACGGCCAATCGCATCTTTTCCGAGAATTTTCTCTGCGGCGGGGTTTAAGTCGATGATCGAATCCTTCAGATCCAGCACAATAACGCCCGCTGGCAAGAGGTTCAACAGCTGCTCAAGCCGCTCGCCAACGCGTTGTTTTTCGCGGTTACTTTCCGCCAATTTAACCTGTAAGTCCTCGATCTGATTCTGTAACGACTCATAGGCATCGGTCAGCTGTGAAGACGTCTGATTAAAAAGCTCAAACGCTTCTTCCAGTTCTGCAAGTCGTTTTTGCTCTAAATCAGATGTCGACACAGGTTTCTCAACTTCAGGTTAAATTAAATTTACGAATCTTCTCGACCAGCGTCGTGCGATTCGTCTGTAACAACTTGGCGGCCTGGGAAACATTGCCTTCGGTCTGATCCAGCGCTTTTTGAATCAAACGCACCTCCATCTCCACCAAATAGGACTTCAAATCCAGGCCTTCTTCCAGGTTCGGCGCTGCAAAATGTGTTGTCGGATGCATTGAACTGTCGTCATCAGTGTCATAGCGCTCTTCCAATGCACTTTCAATTGACTCTTCGAGTGCTTCCTGAGCATCGGGCTCGGAGGAGGCATTCTTCTCTACCTTCAACAATACTGCATCTTCCGGAAGCTCAATCTGATATTTTTCAGGTAAGTCTTCATACGTGACTTCCGTGCCCGGAAACAAAATGGACAGTCTCTCTGCCAAATTTCCCAGTTCACGGACATTTCCCGGCCAGTCGTAGTACTGTAACGCAATCATCGCTTTTTCGGAAAGCACCGGAATCTTGCGCCCCATTCCTTCGATTTTTTTGAACATGAATTCAAACAAATCCGGGACGTCCTCACGCCTTTCACGCAGTGCCGGCATTTCGATCGGAAAAACATTCAAGCGATAGAATAAATCCTCTCTAAAAGAGCCGTCAGCAATATTGTCTTCCAGATTACGGTGCGTTGCGGCAATCACCCGCACATCACATTCAAAGCTTCGATTACCACCGACCCGCTCATACATGCGTTCTTGCAATACACGCAATAACTTGACCTGCATAGGTAAAGGCATGTCTCCGATTTCATCTAAAAAGATTGTCCCTTTTTCCGCCATTTCAAAACGCCCTTTGCGAGCGGTAATGGCACCGGTGAAGGCCCCTTTTTCATGACCGAAAAGTTCGGATTCGAGCAGTTCCGCTGGAATCGCGCCACAATTGATTGGGACAAAAGGTTTATCGACTCGTGAAGACGCAGAATGAAGGGTTTGGGCGACGACTTCTTTTCCGGTTCCCGATTCCCCTAAAATCAGCACGGTCGCATCGGTTTGGGCTACTTGTAAAATTAACTTTTTGACTTGTTGCATGGCTGGGCTATTGCCAACCAGGGAAGATAAAATTTGTTGGGACATCCACTCGCCGTAATTATTTAAAACATTTAGTTACTTTATAGCGGTTTTTACGAGGGTTGTCAAAATTTTGGCATGCTTTTTGACGAGAATTAATAAACTTTTATTTCATAGGGTTATTCAAAGTACTTTTCAATGGCTTTTTTCTGCTTCAGATTATTGGAAAAAAGCGTTTCGATTTCAGACATTCTGCCCTTAATCAGCTCACTGATTCGGTCAATATCTTCAATCAAATCCGTTACGACCACTTCCATTTCGGGGGTCGGATCTTCCAGTTCTTCACCGGCAAAACAATTTTCTACCTGCTTTTCCCAAAAGGGATGCTGTGCGACAAATTGCTCCCAATCCCCTTTTTCTGCATACATCAGTAAGACCTTAGAGTCATGTAAACATTGCAGAACCTGGTTATCCATAGAATTACTTCTTCATTTTTTTGAGTTGATCCAACTGATCTTTCGAAGCATTTTTAAAATTATCCGGCATCATTTCCCAAGCTTCTTTCAGTTCTCGCACCAGATCCGTCACTTCGGCCAGAATGACCTCGTCGTTTTTCAAGCTGGCTTCAAGCAAACGGCGATTGATATAGGAATACAACGCTTCATAATTCTCGGAAACTTCTCCGCCATTTTCCATATCCAAGTTAGAACGCAGAGAACCGATAATCAAAACCGCCTTATTCATTTTCTCGGCTTTTTGCTCATAATTCTTACGCTGAATCGCCCCTTTTGCCAAAGCAAGATTCTCTAACACGCCATCATAGAGCATGGTCACCAATTTATGCGGCGTTGCATTTTCTATCCCCGTTTCAACCGATGTCTGTTGATATTGGTTCAAGAATTTTTGTTTCATCATTGGATTCATAACTTATTCTATTCCCTTATGTTTTATATATATTTTTTTACAAAGCCAAAGCGCTAGGGTCACTTCAATTAGTTACCACTATTGGTATTCATTCCTAAAGAAGCCGCCAACGACTGCTTGGTATTATCCATTTGTGCCAGCAAAGACTGTAAAGCACTGAACTGCATCAAGTACTTTTGCTCCAAACGGTTATAACGCTCATCGATTTTGGTTTTCTGCTCGGTGATATTATCCAGACGACTCTGAATATTTTTCATTCTGGTACCGACGATCCCTGTATCGGTATTCGTCATTTGATCGAACAGTTGATTCAATTTATCAGCATAGCCTCGGTTAAAGTCAACCGTCCCTCTGGCGCCGGTCTGAGTGCCCCCGATGCTAAGTGACAAACCTTTCGGCGCCCCTGGCAAGAAACTGTTGATGGTCACATCCTGTCCCGTCCCGACGAACGTATAAAGCGTCCCGCCTTGCTCCAGGTAGCCTTGAACATCGGTTCCGGAAGTCGCTGCCGTCACACCCAAACCGGAAACACCGGAAGTCAGGAAATTCCCAGAAAGCAATCCAACCGACGAGCCGGAACCGTATTTATCCGAGTTAATGGTGAAGGCTTGAGTGGTGCTGTCATACTGAACCGCAACTTTACTGCCGCCAGCAGAAATCGCCTGGTCATTATTGATGACACGAGCAATCTCTTTGGCCAAATCAGCCGGCGTATAGGTGCCCGCATTAAGCGTCAAGGTCGCAGAGGTCGTGCCGTC
>JAWVWZ010000094.1:0-6244 GCA_033723505.1 Hydrogenovibrio sp. | reverse complement strand
TTGCCCCAAGCCTTGTGCGGCACCGGTAATCAAATATGTCTGCATTTATGACAATCCTTTTATAAAGTCGCTGATTTCAGAAGGGGTGTCGAAATAATAATCGGCCGGCCAGGCATTGTCGTCCGCGGTTTCCGGTAAATAGCCGAACAGGGCGGCGCCGGTTTTCATTCCGGCGTTGATACCGGCTTCAATGTCACGTGGATGATCTCCCAGGTAAATACAGTTTTCTGCCGCGATACCGCATTGATCGGCGGCCATTAACATGGGTTCGGGAAAGGGTTTGCGAACACTCAGCGTGTCACCGGCCACGACAGTCATCGGTGCCGCTGGAAAAGTGATGTTGGCCAGCAGTTTTTCCGTCAGCCAACCGGGTTTGTTGGTAACGATTCCCCAAGGAATGCTGCGATCTGCAATGGTTTGCAATCCGGCTTCCAACCCTGGAAAAATGCGGGTATGGCGATCGATGTTATCGAAATAGACATTCAGGAAATGCTGGCGTTTTTCTTCCAGCTCTTCTCCTTTTAAGTCCGGGAAAGCCAGTTGTGTCATTGCCAGACCGCCTTGCGAAACGGTTTTACGAATGTCCTGATAACGCAGCGGTCTAACATTGAAATGGCGGCAGGTTTGATTCAGCGCGTAGGCAAAGTCGTAGGACGTATCCAGAAGGGTGCCGTCTAAATCGAACAGAATACATTGAATTGTCATTTGAGAACCTTAGTGAACGAACTTGGGGTGTTAAATTTTTTGATAAGCGAGGAGATAGTTGACATCCAGTGAGTCGGACAAACCATACTGATCCAACAACGGATTGAAGTCGATGCCGGCACCGTCTCTTAGACGAAGGCCTGCTGGACGAGCCATCGCATCCATTTCCGACGGTTTAATGAATTTCTCATGGTTATGAGTACCTGGCGGCACGAGATTCAACATCTTCTCGGCGGCAAATATCGCCAATAGATAAGATTTGTAATTGCGGTTTAAGGTCGAGAAAAACACCCAGCCGCCGGGCTTGACCGAATCGGCGGCGGCCTGAATGATGGATGCCGGGTCAGGCACATGCTCCAGCATTTCCATGCAGGTCACGCAATCGTAGGCTTCAGGGTGTTCACGAGCATGGTCTTCGGCAGAGATCAATTGATAGTCGACCTTTACCTCAACATCCAGGCTGTGCAGGCGTGCGACGGTCAAAACCTCTTGTGCAAGATCGATTCCGGTGACATCGGCGCCTTCCCGTGCCAATGCTTCGGACAGAATTCCGCCGCCGCAACCGATGTCGAGGATACGTTGGTTGTGGATCGGCTGGAAGCGTTTGATGAACTCAATGCGATAGGGGTTGATTTTATGAAGCGCGCCGAATTCGCCGGCTTCATCCCACCAAGTGTTCGCCAAGCTGTTGAAATTGTTTAGTTCTGTCTGGTCTGCGTTGCGATGTTGAGACATAGGTATTTATTCAGTTTTGAAATCCAATTCCCAGAATTATAAACAACTTGACCGAGGAGTTTCAGGGAAACCGTTTTGGGTGATAGAAAAATTTAATTTTTTTCTAAAATTTATTAATCAAAAACGGATGCCAGAAAAATAAAAGAAAACTCAACAAAAGCCACTCCAATCAAGTTTTTTTGGTTATAATCCATGGTTAATTTCAACTAAATAAAAGTCGATTTTTTGTATGTCAGATTTTGCTAGAGAAATTCTCCCGATCTCATTAGAAGATGAGATGAAACAGTCCTACTTAAGTTATGCAATGAGCGTTATTATCGGTCGAGCGTTACCTGATGTCAGGGACGGCCTGAAACCGGTTCACCGTCGTGTATTGTATGCCATGAACGAACTGGGGAATGGATGGAACAGACCGTACAAGAAATCGGCTCGTATTGTCGGGGACGTGATCGGTAAATATCACCCACACGGGGATACCGCGGTTTACGATACGATCGTGCGAATGGCGCAGCCTTTCTCGCTACGTTATATGCTGGTGGATGGGCAGGGGAACTTCGGTTCCATTGACGGGGACGCACCGGCTGCGATGCGTTACACCGAAGTTCGTATGTCGAAAATCGCTCACGAACTTTTGGCAGACCTCGATAAAGAAACCGTCGACTTTACGCCGAACTATGACGGTTCAGAGTCGGAACCGAATGTGTTGCCGACCCGAATCCCGAATCTACTGGTCAACGGATCTTCCGGGATCGCAGTGGGGATGGCCACCAATATTCCGCCTCATAACCTCAACGAAACGGTGAATGCCTGTATTGCTTTGATCGACAATCCTGATCTGAGCATTGAAGAGCTGATGGAGTTCTTGCCGGGGCCGGACTTCCCGACCTATGGCATCATTAATGGCACCAAAGGCATTCGTGAAGCTTATGAAACCGGTCGCGGTCGTGTGCAAATGCGCGCCAGAACATCGGTTGAAACTGATAAGTCTGGGAAATCGTCGATCATCGTTCATGAAATCCCATATCAGGTCAACAAGGCCAAGCTGATCGAACGTATCGCCGAGTTGGTCAAGGAAAAGAAAATCGAAGGCATTTCCGCGTTGCGTGACGAGTCCGATAAGGACGGGATGCGTATCGTTATCGAAGTCCGTCGAAACGAAGTACCGGAAGTCATTATCAATAACCTTTATAAGCAAACGGCAATGCAAACGGTCTTCGGGATCAATATGGTGGCGCTGATCAACGGTCAGCCAAAACTGTTAAACCTGAAAGAGGTGCTGGATGCCTTTATCAAGCACCGCCGGGAAGTCGTCACGCGTCGTACCATCTACGAACTGCGCAAAGCACGTGAGAAAGCGCACTTACTAGAAGGCTTGACGATTGCATTGAACAATATCGATGAAATGATCGAGTTGATCAAATCGTCGCCAAGTCCTGCGGTCGCTAAAGAGAGAATGCTGGAACGCGATTGGCCGATCGGTAATGTCGACCAGATGCTTGAGAAGGTGGATATGAAGGACGTCCGCCCGGAAGACCTGGAAGATGGGTTTGGCGCCAATGGCGCAATTTACAAACTGTCTCCGGTTCAGGCACAAGCAATTCTGGAAATGCGTCTACACCGTTTGACAGGGTTGGAACAAGATAAGATCATCGCTGAATACAAAGAATTGATCGATAAGATCGCCGAGTTCCTGGAAATTCTGCGTAATCCGGATCGTTTGACAGAAGTGGTGCGTGATGAATTGTTTGAAGTGGTGGAAAACTTCGGTGACAAACGCCGTACTGAAATCGACCACAGTTACCAGGATTTAGAAGCAGAAGATTTAATTGCTGTAGAAGACCGTATTGTGACCTTGTCGCAGGATGGTTACATCAAAACACAGCCGCTTTCAGATTATCAGGCACAACGTCGTGGTGGGCGAGGCAAGTCCGCCACTCAGATGAAAGAAGACGACGAAGTCGGTCAAATGCTGGTAGCCAGTACACATGACATGCTGCTGTGCTTCTCTAACAGAGGGAAATTGTACTGGCAGAAAACCTGGCAATTGCCGTTGGCGAGTCGTGGTTCCAAAGGGAAGCCGATCGTCAATGTCTTACCATTGGATGACGACGAACACATTACTTCGGTATTACCGGTCTCGGAGTTTGTCGATGATAAGTTCGTCTTTATGGCGACCAAAAACTCGATCGTTAAGCGTGTCGCCTTATCAGCTTTCTCCAGACCGAGAGCCAACGGCATTATCGCAGTTGATCTGCTGGAAGGGGATGAGTTGGTCGGCACGGCATTGACCGATGGTCACCAGGATATCATGCTGTTCAGTAACATCGGTAAAGCGATTCGTTTCGATGAAAACGATGTGCGCGTCATGGGACGACAAGCCCGTGGTGTCCGAGGGATGAAACTGAAGGAAGGCATGAGTGTGATCAGCATGCAGGTTGCCAGACCGGATACGTTGATTTTGACGGCAACCGAACACGGTTATGGTAAGTGTACGCCTGTCGACGATTACTCAACCATCAACCGTGGCGGCCAAGGGGTGATTTCCATTAAAACTTCCGACCGTAACGGTAATGTGGTTTATGCTGTCGCCGTCATGCCGCAACAGGAAGTTGTATTGATCACCAACAAAGGCACCCTGGTCAGAACGCGTGTTTCCGAAATTTCAGTGGTAGGGCGTAATACCCAAGGCGTGAAGCTGATTAATGTCGGCAAAGGTGAGGCCGTGGTCGGTCTGGCGGTTGTCGATGTCAAAGATGTCATCGACGATTTAGATGACATTGAAGACTCGGAAGCGCCTGAAGCGATCGCTGATACGACAACAGAGGAATCGGCGGGCGATCAGGCTGACGAATAAGCCATTACCCTCGAAAGCTTCCTCACAAACCAAAAGGCTCGTATTGTTCGGGCCTTTTTGTGTATTCGAGATTTGTAAAATAACGATTCTAAAAAAACAGTAATTGGATGTAAAAAAGAGAATGAGAGCCTTTAATTTTAGCGCCGGCCCGGCCATGTTGCCGGAAGCGGTCATGAGAAAAGCACAAGCGGAGTTTTTAGACTGGAAAAATACGGGCATGTCGGTGATGGAAGTCAGTCACCGTAGCAAGGAATTTATGGCGCTGGCTCATGCCATGGAAGCCGATTTGCGTGAAATTATGCGAATCCCGGACAACTATAAGGTGCTTTTCACTCACGGAGGGGCTTCTCTGCAATTTGCAGCCATTCCGATGAATTTGACTCAGCCGGAAGACACGGTGGACTATATCAATACCGGTGTCTGGTCGACTAAAGCAATCAAGGAAGCGTCACGTTATGTCAATGTTAATGTCGTGTCTGAAACCGAAACGGAGATCCAGCCGTTCTCGGAAATGACGTTCAGCCCAGACGCGAAATATGTCCACATCTGCCAGAATGAAACCATAACAGGTGTTGAATTCCAGTCTCTACCCCAAACCGACAAGCCGATCATTGCCGATTTTTCGTCGACGATTTTATCCCGCCCGATCAATGTCTCCGACTATGGTGTGATCTACGCCGGTGCGCAGAAAAATATCGGACCTGCCGGCTTGGCAATCGTCATTGTTCGTGAGGACCTGATCGGCCATGCCCGTTCGGACACCCCGACACTGATGAACTGGCAAACCTATAACGACAACGAATCGATGTTCAACACCCCTTCAACCTATGCCTGGTACTTGGCCAGTCTGGTATTCGAATGGATCAAAGAACAGGGCGGCGTCGAGAAAATGGCGGAAGTGAACGAGCGTAAGGCTCGTAAGCTGTATGATCTGATTGATGCTTCGGACTTCTACTATAACGATGTGGCAAAAGATGTACGCTCATGGATGAATGTCACCTTCAAGTTGAAAAATCCCGAGTTGGATGCGATCTTTCTGGAAGAGTCCAAAGCCGCCGGTTTGCTGAGTTTGAAAGGACACAAGGTCTACGGCGGTATGCGTGCCAGCATTTACAATGCCATGCCGGAAGAAGGCATTGATGCCCTGGTCGACTTTATGAAATCTTTTGAAGAAAAATACGCTTAATCCTATATGAATATTTCAGATACCGAAAAACAACAACTCACCGAAATTCGTGATCAGATCGACTCGATTGATGCACAGATTCAGGAACTGATTTCCCAGCGTGCGGAATGCGCACAACGGGTCGCCCATGCCAAAACGCAAGGTGGCAAGGTGGACGCCGTGTTTTATCGCCCAGAACGTGAAGCACAGGTGCTTCGAGCGGTCAAGGCGCGGAATCACAGCTTGATTTCAGACGACGATATGATGCGGCTGTTTCGAGAAATTATGTCTGTCTGTCTGGCTTTGGAACAGCCGATCAAGATAGCTTACCTTGGTCCAGAAGGCAGTTACAGTCATGCCAGCGTGATTAAACAGTTTGGTTCGTCGGCGCATTCTCTGGCGGTATCCACCATCGAAGAAGTGTTTGAAGCGGTGGAAAGAGGGGAAGCCAATTACGGACTGGTGCCGGTTGAGAACTCCTCGGAAGGTGCGGTTAAGCAAACTCAGCAGGCACTGATGAAGACATCCTTGAAAATTACGGGAGAGGTTGATCTGGCCATTCATCACTGTCTGCTCGGTCGGGCGGAAAACCTGGAATCGATCAAAAAGGTGGTTGCCCATCCTCAGGCGCTCGGGCAGTGTGAACACTGGTTGAAAAACAATATGCCCTGGGCGGAGACCGAAGCAGTGGACTCCAACGCCCTTGCAGCGCAAATGGCGACTCATGATGATAGCTTGGGCGCGATTGCATCGGAACAGGCAGCTCAGCTTTATGGTTTGAAAAT
>JAWVWZ010000093.1:0-6264 GCA_033723505.1 Hydrogenovibrio sp. | reverse complement strand
TTGGCGAAAAAGCACAACGAACTCGGGATTCAGGTCGCCGTCACTCAGCCTTAAATCATTCGCAAGCAAAATGAACAAACAAAAACGTCTTGAAATCTTTGAACGCCTGTCGGAAGCCATTCCGGAGCCGGAAACCGAACTCAACTACAGCAGCCCTTTCGAACTGTTAATCGCCGTAATTCTTTCCGCTCAGGCAACCGACAAGGGCGTCAATATCGCGACCGCCAAGCTCTTCCCGGTCGCCAATACTCCCGAAGCCATTTATGCACTTGGCGAAGCCGGCCTGAAAGAATATATCAAGACCATCGGCCTGTATAACACCAAAGGCGCCAACATCATCAAGACCTGTAAGATTTTGATCGACCAGCACCATTCGCAAGTCCCCGACAACCGAAAAGACCTGGAAGCTCTGCCTGGGGTCGGCCGTAAAACGGCCAACGTCGTGCTCAATACCGCTTTCGGCCAACCAACCATGGCCGTGGACACTCATATTTTCCGCGTGTCCAACCGCACGAAACTGGCACCGGGCAAAACCGTACTCGAAGTCGAGAAAAACCTGCTCAAGTTCGTGCCCAAACAATATTTGATCCCTGCACACCACCTGTTAATTCTGCATGGCCGATACACTTGTACTGCGCGTAAACCGCGCTGTGGCGCCTGTTGTATTTACGATTTGTGTGAATATAAAGACAAAACAGAGTAGGTAAAAAAGCTTCCCTCCCCCTGCCTGGCAGATTATAATCCTTTGAAAAAAAACAAAAAGCATACGCACCCGTTCACTGTTCAACAGTTAAAAAGGGATTCCATGACTGCCGTTCATAAGACCTCACTTTTTTTCAGCCTGTTTTGCTTATGGCTGATCTCTCCTGTTGCTTCCGCCGAACCCTCGGAATTACAAAACAGTTTCGCACAACAAATGGCGCAACTCGAACAGGAGTTCGGCGGACGACTCGGCGTTGCCATTCTCAACACCGAAGACGATACCCAGTTGCATTACCACGCCGATCAGCGCTTTGCGATGTGTAGCACCGCCAAATTTCTACTGGTGTCAGCGGTTCTCGCCAAAGTGGATGCCAAGCAGGAATCCATGAACCGAATGGTGCGGTATCACCGCTCGGATCTGTTGTCTTATGCACCGATCACCCGACAATATCTTCAGGGAGAACAAGGTGAAATGACGATCGCGCAATTGAGCGCCGCGGCCATCGAATACAGCGACAATACCGCCGCCAATCTCCTGCTCAATTCAATTGGCGGTCCTCAGGCCGTAACCGACTATTTGCGTCGTTTGGGCGACCGTAACACCCGGCTGGATCGCATCGAACCCTATCTCAACAGCAATATCCCCAATGACTTGAGAGATACCTCAACACCGGCTTCCATGACTGAATTGATGCATAAACTGCTGGTCGGAAACGCTCTATCGTCCCCCTCTAAAGAACAACTGACGACTTGGTTATTGAACAACACGACCGGCACCAATAAGTTGCGCGCGGGCATTCCCAACCATTGGCCGATTGGCGACAAGACCGGTTCGGGCAGCAATGGCGCCAGCAACGACATCGCTATCCTCTGGCCCGACAGCGAATCACCTGTGCTCATCGCCGTTTATCACACAGACACGCACCTTCCGGCAGAATCCCAAAACCAGGTGTTTGTCGAAGTCGGCCGAATTGTCAGCCAAATGCTGGCGGTACACTGACCCCAGCCTGGCAGATATTGAATCGACTAAAACGTCAATTGATGGGTCGATTTGTGAAAATACAGTTTGGTAATATTCTGTACCAAATTAAAGAGAAGGGTTTCGGCTTCGGCAAAACATTCTTCCAATGTCAGCGGTCGGTCGGTAATGCTAAAGACCGCGTCGATACCCAATGCATGGATATGCGCATTGTCCATATCGATTCCTCCGACAATACCGACGACAAACACTTCATGTTTTTTCGCCACCTTGGCGACCTCGACCGGCACCTTACCGTACTGACTCTGTTCATTGAACTGCCCTTCGCCGGTAATCACCAAATCGAAATCCTGTGTTTCAAACAATTGCTCGAAAGCCAGCAGTTCGGAAACGATCTGAAATCCAGATTCCAACTGACCGCCGATCAAAACCAGTCCCGCTCCCATCCCTCCGGCGGCACCGGCACCGGGAATATTGGCAACGTCCAGTCCTAAATCACGCTGGACAACCCGGGCGAAATTGCGCAACCCCTGATCCAATTGAATCACCTCTTCCGCCGTCGCGCCTTTTTGCGGACCGAAGACATAGGCAGCCCCACGCTCGCCATACAAAGGGTTATTGATATCGCAGGCGACTTTAACGTCAATGCCGGCAAAATCGGTTTCCGGCGGTTGAATACTCGCCAGGGACAGCAGACCTTCACCATTCAGCGCAACGGCATCGCCATTGTGATCGAGAAAACGAAATCCCAAGGCCGCCAAACAGCCGATCCCGGCATCGGTGGTGGCACTGCCGCCCAGCCCCAACACCAGTTTTTTCGCGCCTCGATCCAATGCATCTCGAATCAATTCGCCGGTTCCCAGGGTGGAAGTGTGTCGCGCCTGACGTTGATGCGCCTGCAGCAAAGGCAATCCGGAAGCAGCGGCCATTTCGATAATCGCCGTCCGGCTCTCCGGCAGATAGTTGTAATAAGCCTCGACTGGCTCGCCGATCGGATTACTCACCGTCAGACTGACTTTTTGCGATCCTGCCAGGCTCAATAAGGTATCGACCATGCCTTCGCCGCCGTCAGCCATTGGCATGGTAACGACCTGAGCGTCAGGCAGAATGGATTCAACCGCATTTTTTGCCAGTTCGCAAAAACGGGCGGCTTCCAAACTGCCTTTAAAGGAATCCGGGGCAATCAAAATATTCATAGACTTCTATTCCTATTGGTGACTTTTAGGAGCCTCGTTGCCCGCTGAATCATTCATGTTTTACTGCTTAATTTTGGGTGATGGGAAACCAGGGAGATTTTTCCACTTTGGCATAGAGTTTTCTAAAATCGGTTTTGTATTTTTGCTCCAGCCCTTTGTTTCTCGCAGGCTGGCAACCGCCCATTTGTGCGACAGCCCGATAGACCTGATTGGTAACTTTCTTTCTGAACACGTCGGTCTCTTCCGACAGAAAGTTGATGATGTAGTCATTCAGAGTGATGCCGTACTTATCCAGAAACAAACGGCTCACTTTGGACTGGTTATAGGAGGCGCTGACTCCGCGGCACCTCTGATTGAACACATCATATTCAATTGCGGTGTAAACCAGTTGCGTATGCAGAGCTTCGTCTTTCAAAGCGGCGACATCAATCGGCTGGACGTTATCGGAAGGCTCGGCGGCGAACGCGGAAAAAGCCAACAAACATAACCCCATCACACCGAGAAGACGTCGAATCATTTCTGGACCGGCGGTAAGTGAACAAGGTTTCAATTTCAGCTCCTTTTATGACGACTCCGACCGGATGTCGGCAATGGCATTTTTTTATCACAGTTTAGCCATTTTTAGCTGGAATTGCATAACAATCCTGAAAAAAACCGACCGATTCGCTAAACTATCCGACTAGCAATCAAACCAGCAAAGAACAGAATTTTTCCATGATCTATACCAGCGAAAGAGACAAATTACGCCAGTTCTATGTCGACACCTGGCGTAAAGCGCGCGCCAATGAACCAATGGACGCAATGGAAACCATGGTTGCCCGTGTGATCGAGTTACACCCGGAATACCATGCCATGCTGTCCAACGAACAACATCTGGGCAATGAGTATCACCCGGAGATGGGTGAAACAAACCCGTTTCTGCATATGGGCATGCACCTCGGGCTTCAGGAACAGGTCGCGATGGATCGACCTGCCGGCATTCAAGCGGTCTACCGTCAACTGGGTGAACGGCTAAAAGACGTGCACGACACCGAGCACGCGATGATGGAGTGTCTGGCGGAGTCGCTATGGCAGGCGCAAAAGCATCAAACGGAACCGGATGAGCAAGCCTATCTCAATTGTTTGCAGGCGCTTTTGAATCAGAATGAGGGCTGATTTAAGGTAAAGCGGTCTCCGCTTTGCGAATTGGAACCGAACTTTGAGAACGCATTTATGTTGAAACGATTATTATCTTTTTCATTGCTGGGGCTGCTACTGGTTTCTCTGTCCAGTTTTGCCAAAACCGAAACACCGGTTTTTGTCAGCGCCAAATGGGCACATGACCACCAGGACAAAGTCAAATTCGTCGATTTAAGCCGTCAATACCAGAAATTCCATATTCCCAACGCCATTTTCGTTAACTATGGCTGGCTGCTGAAACCAAAATCGCGCATGGAAATGAGCGGCGGCGCCGACTATATGGTCAAGGTCTTGTCGCAACTGGGCATTCATAACGATGACTATGTGGTGATTTACGACGATATGGGTGACTTGGAATCCAGCCGCCTTTATTGGGAACTGACCAAGCTCGGTCATAAAAAGGTTTCCATGCTGGACGGGGGATCGGTGGCCTGGATACTGAATGGCTACCCGATGACACAAAAAGTCAATCCGCTGAAACCGACGCAATATCAAAAACCGAAAACCGATTTCGAGGCCAAATACACCGCCACCAAGGACGATGTGCTGAAAGCAATCAAAGATCCGAACACACATTTAATTGATGCACGCTCCGAAGAGGAGTATATTGGCAATAAGAAACAGAAACGCTCCGGACACATCCCGACGGCGGTGCTTTTCCCATGGCAGATTTCCGTGGATGGCAAGCACCAGTACAAACAACGTAACGGGCAGCAGTTGGCAAAATTCTTCAAAGACCTGAAGATCGACAACAAGCAAACCCATTTGATTTTATACTGCAACACCGGTCATCGCGCCGCCAGACTGTTCACTATGTTCAAAAGTCAGGGCTATGACCACATTAAACTGTACGACGGTTCGATGCAGGAATGGGTACAACGCATCGACTTACCGGTCAAACAAGGTAAGAATCCTTAACAAAAGGATAAGACAGACATGATGGAACATCCGTTCAAACGGGCATTACGCAATTCAACGCTGATCTGTCTGATGGTCGGATTGGTGGTCCACCTGCAAGGGACAACCGTTGTCGCCAGTTTGTTGACGATGGTTTATACCTTTGCCATCATTCTGCCATCGCTATGGCTGTCTTATCATCTGATTCAAAAGCTTGCTAACCGCCATCGTTCGCCCGACGATGCGGTTTAGCCAGTTTGCTTGGCGAGCTGATCAAGCCCGTTTACCAAGCGCATAAAATCTGCCAGTCAGGGGTCCTTATCCTCCGCTCCGGCTGGCAGATTCTTTTTTTCTCCCTCTTTTGCTTATTTCTTTTTCACAGCTTTTATTATAGAATCACCCACTTTCTTGGTGCTCGTTCGCCTTGCCCACGCTTTTTGCGGATCAAGACCGAACAGTTAAACGGGAAACTCGTGCGATGCTCAACGGCTGTTGACTTCAATTCGAGTGCTGCCCCCGCAACGGTGATAGAAAAGACCTGACATGCTGACCAAGCGCCCATTGGATGAATTTCCGAGAAGGGGTCGGGAAACTGTTCTTCAGCCCGGATACCGGCCGGAAAAACTTGTATTAACCGATTGCGGTGGGCAATACGGAAGAGATCACACTCTTTTTATATCTATTGGCGGCTAATTGTCTGTTCGACAAAACGTCATGGATCCGTTGTTGCCTTCGTTCAAATATAAAACGAAGGAATCATTACATGTTTCAATCCAAAAAGTCTCCGGTGACTTTCGCTGTTTTAGCGGCACTCTCCTCCCTTTCCAGCCAAAACGTACTGGCACAATCCGATACGACCGAACTCGACCCTGTGGTGGTGACGGCCAATAACACACCGCAACGGCTCAGTTCGGTGACGGCCAATACGGTGATTATCGACCAGGCGGAAATCGAGCAAAAGCAATATAAAACCCTCGCCGATGCGATCCGACAAATCCCGGGGCTCAGTACCTATTCGAATGGTGGCCTCGGCACCCAGACAGGTTTGTTTTTAAGGGGCATGAGCGGCAAAAACATTCTGGTATTGCAAAACGGCATGCAGCTCAACGATCCGACGCTGACGGACGGCACCACCAACTTCGCCAATATTCTGCTAGACGATGTCGAGCGCATTGAAATCATCAAAGGACCGCAATCCGGTGTCTGGGGAGCCAATGCCTCTGCCGGAGTCATCAATATCATTACCAAGAAAGGCGGCAATCAAGCCAATGTCAATTTCGAACTCGGCGCCAACAACCATCGTAAACTGGC
>JAWVWZ010000092.1:0-6333 GCA_033723505.1 Hydrogenovibrio sp. | reverse complement strand
CATTGTTTGGGATTGAACAATACGCTCAAGGCGAGAAGAAAACGGTTGTGGCTGAAGTGAATGGCCAAGACATTACGGCAACTGACTTTTTGACCATGTATCATCGCCAGAAAAACCGTTTGCAACAGCAGTTCGGTGAAATGTACGACCAGGTGGTCAAAGATGATGTCCTGCGTGATCAGGTTTTGGATTCCTTGATTGAGTCAACCGTGGTGCGTCAATGGGCGCATGCCCACCATATGCGGATAACCGATTCAGAATTGGCCATGGTGATTCAATCGGCGAAAGTTTTTAAGAAAGATGGTAAATTCGATCAGGCAACCTACGAAAACCTCTTGGCGAGAAACGGACTCAATGTGGCCAGCTTTGAAAGAGAGCAGCGTCAATTTCTGCTGGAGAATCAAAGCAGGGACTTAACGGCGGATTCCGCTTTTGCAACAGATGCCTTGATTCACCAATTGGCGAAACTGCAATATCAGCAGCGCAAGATGAACTTCCTGCAAGTTGATCAGCATCCATTGAGCAAAATGGCTGAAATTACCGAAAAACAAATCGAGAATTATTATCACGATAATCAGTCGAATTATGTGATTCCTGAACAGGTGAAAATCAACTATGTGCTCCTGTCGGAAGATGAACTGGCGAAAAAAGTCCAGGTGACTGACCAGGCTCTGAAAAATTACTATCAAGACAACAAAGATCAATTCACCGAGCCGGAGCAAAGACAGGCAAGTCATATTTTGATCAAGACGGATGGTAAGACTTCCGCAGAAGCCGCATTGAAAAAAATCAAAGAGATTCGTGCCAAAATCATGGCGGGTGAAGATTTCGCCAAATTGGCGACGCAATACTCGCAAGATCCCGGTTCGGCTAAAGTCGGAGGTGACTTGGGGTTGTTCCAGCAGGGGATGATGGTTCCGGCGTTCGATAAGGCGGTTTTCTCGATGAAATTGAACGAGGTGAGTGAACCGATCAAAACGGCATTTGGTTATCATCTGATCAAATTGACCAAGATCGAGCCGAAAAGCATTAAGCCATTCGACGAAGTCAAAGCCGATGTGGAAGCGCAATATCGTAAAAAAGAAGCCGATAAAGAATACTATAAATTATTGGATAAGCTGAATACCGTCGCTTACGAACAGCCTGACAGTCTTGAACCGGCTGCAGATGCCGTCGGTATCGAGGTGAAAACCTCGGAACCTTTCTCTCGTTCAGGTGGCGCGGATGAGTTGACACAAAATCCGAAGGTCATCAAAGCCGCTTTCTCCGACGAAGTGATGAAAGGGTCTAACAGTGCGTCAATCGAACTGTCTCAGACGTCTGCGGTGGTGTTGAGAATCAATAAAGTGATTCCGGCGAGACAGCAGGCTTTGGACGAAGTGAAAGACGAAGTTGAGTCAGAGTTGAGAAAAGAAGCCGGTGTGAAAGCCTCCGCCGATTTGGCGAAAGGGATTCTGGCGAAAGTTGAATCCGGTACCCAGTTGCAAGACATGGCTCGTGATGGTGTGAAATATCATGCCATCGGTTGGGTTGAGCGTCAGAACCGTAAGTTATTGCCTCAGTTGACGGAAGCCTTGTTCAAGGCGCCTAAGCCACAAGACGGCAAGCCTTCTTATGTGACCTATGCCTTGCCATCGGGCGATTCGGTAGTGATCGAATTGGATGCCGTCAAGGAAGGTCAAATGCCGACCGATAAGGACGAAGCCGAGCAGTTGAAGAACTCGGTTGAACAGGTGCTGGCAGAGTCCGAGGTGGATGCCCGTGTCAAAGCCTTGTTGGCAACAGCGAAAATCGAGAAGAAGAAGGTTTATAAAACCTTAAAATAAGCCGGACCTTCTTCCAATAAAAAAGCCCCGATTTTCGGGGCTTTTTTATTGGTGGTGACATGTGCTCTCGACCAAGAGGGGGTATTGGGCATTATCTGAAAAGATAATGTTTTTTGACAGCCTTATGAATTTTCCATTCACAGCTTAAGCCCTGTGGAAAGGTGACCAAATCCCCCTTGCCGAAACGATAGGTTTGGCCATTTGCAGTCACGGTCACATCGCCTTCCAGCAGATAGCAGACTTCTTCGGTGTCGTAGAACCAAGGAAAGCTGGAAGCTTCTTTTTCCCAGATCGACCAGTTATGGACGCCCAGGTCTGTCAGGGTCTGTTGTGAGGGATTGGATTCTATGGTGATATCAGACATGAAAACACTCCAGGTATTGAATTTGTTATGAAGAAGCGTCGTCAGATGAGGAATCGAAACGACTGGTTTCCTGAATATTAGGACGGTAGAGGCTCTGAGCATTGGCAAGGTATTTCTTGCGCGACCACAACAGCCCCCAACGGCTACCGCCAACCTGACGCCACAAAATGGCGGCACGAATGCCAGCCAATAACAGGCTACGAATCTTGTTGGCAACAATCGGGTTTTGCAGGTGCCCGTGGGCGCCATTGACGATGATGCGTGGCGACAGGGGACTGATGTTTTCCGAATAGGCTCGTGCCAGAGTTGCCATGATGTTTTCATGGAATTCACCGAAATGTTCCCGGTTGTGACGAGCAGATTCGATGATTCGGAAAATTTTGCTCAGGGTATCTTCTGATTCGGAAACCTTTTTTTCCAGAATCATCATATTGAGCACGTATTTGGTGATTTCGATGTTCCGGCTTTGTACGGCTGAGTCGGAGCTCATTTGAGCCAAAAGCGTGGAAACCCCCAACTGGATATTGGCAATGTCGCCACCGAAAACATCAAGTGTGCTTTGCGGGTCTTCGCAAAACAAGGAGTTGATACTGGTTTCAAACGCCAGAGAGTCGGTTTTCCCGGTCGTCGCCAAGTCGAATACCTGACGGGCGACCTGATAAATGCCGATCAGGGCAATGGTTTTGTCTTGATCTGTATAGGCTTGACTCATCCTAACCTCACTTGATTTCTTCTAGTGTGTGATAACGCCCGGTGATGATCGCACCGCCCAAACAGTCCTCGCCATCGTAAAAAACAACGGATTGGCCGGGTGTGATCGCTGTTTGCGGTTCATCAAACTGCACGGTGATGACGCCTTGTTCGTTTTTGAGAATGCGACAGGGCTGTTCCGGTTGTCGATAGCGGACTTTCGCTTTCAATGGCTGGTTGATTGCCGGGCAGTGTCCGGCAACCCAGTCGCAGGTATCGGCAGTGAGAAAAGCATGATTCAGTAACGGGTGATCCGATCCCTGTACCGCGATGAGTTCATTGGTTTCCAGGTTCTTGTCCGCCGCGAACCAAGGCAGTTCGGAATCGCCATGACCGCCGCCGATGCCCAATCCTTTACGCTGTCCCAGGGTGAGGTACATCAGTCCTTCGTGGCTGCCGATCACCTTGCCATCGGTGTTGACGATATTGCCCGGTTGCGCCGGTAGAAAACGCTGCAGGAAATCCTTGAATTTACGCTCGCCGATAAAGCAGATGCCGGTGCTGTCTTTTTTATCGTGGGTAATCAAGTCGGCTTCTTCCGCCAGTTGGCGGACATAAGGCTTTTCCAGTTCGCCGATCGGAAACAGGGATTTGGACAGTTGATGTTGTTGCAAAGTATACAGAAAGTAACTCTGATCCTTATTGTTATCCAACCCTTTAAGCAGATGAAAAGCGCCGTTTTCGTCTTCGGCGATACGAGCATAGTGGCCGGTGGCGATATAATCCGCCCCCAGCGTCATCGCATGCTCCAGAAATGCTTTGAATTTGACTTCTTTGTTGCAAAGGATGTCCGGGTTCGGTGTTCTGCCGGCACCATATTCGGCTAAAAAGTGTTCGAACACCCGATCCCAGTACTCTTTGGAAAAGTTTTCGACATGAAGCGGGATGTCCAGTTTTTCACAGATGTCCAGCACGTCTTTGAGGTCTTCGGCGGCAGGACAGTAGTCTTCCGTGTCGTCGCCTTCCCAGTTTTTCATAAACAGGCCTTCGACATCGTACCCTTGCTGCTTCAGCAATAACGCGGTGACGGACGAGTCAACGCCGCCTGAAAGGCCGACGATGACTTTGATATTGGAGTTGTTTTCAGTGGTATGTTTCATAGTGTTATTTTATCACGAATTCTCGACCAGCAACGATTCTCCCGGTTGCAAACGTCCCAGTTGATAGTCGCCTATGCGGGTACGGATCAGGCGCAGGGTCGGAAAGCCAACCGCCGCGGTCATTCGTCGAACCTGACGGTTTTTGCCTTCTGTAATCGTCAATTCGACCCAGGATGTCGGGATTTGCTTACGTTCACGAATTGGCGGATTTCTCGGCCATAGCCATTTGGGGGCATCTATCTTGCGGGCCTTGGCGGGGCGGGTCATGCCATCCTTCAGTTTCACCCCCTGTCGTAGCTGCTGCAATGCTTCGGGCGTGATTTCACCTTCAACCTGCGCCAGATAGGTTTTGGGGAGTTTGTGTTTGGGATTGGCGATTTTTTGTTGCAGCTTGCCGTCATCGGTGAGCAGCAGCAGTCCTTCGGAGTCTCTGTCCAGGCGTCCTGCGGCATAAAATCCGGGGCGGTCGATAAAATCCGCCAGGGTTTGACGCTGATCCCGGAACTCGGGTTCGTCGGTGAACTGACACAGAACATTGAAAGGTTTGTTAAATAGCAGCACTTCGCTCATGTTGTCTTATATTTTTCCGGCTGGTGGGGTAAAATAAGGCTATTCTAACATCTTTACTTTTATTTCAACGACCAACGTTGAACGACGCTTAACCCGAGTTTTGCATGCGTTATAACGAAGCCTTTCCGGTTTTTGTTATGGCTTGTTTGCGGGCTCTACACTAGGAATATTCAATGACTGCAAAGATTATCTATACATTGACCGATGAAGCTCCTGCTTTAGCGACCTATTCTCTATTACCGATTGTGGAAGCCTTTACCAAAGCCGCTGGCGTTTCTGTTGAAACGCGCGATATTTCCCTGGCGGGACGTATATTGGCAAATTTTCCGGAGAAGTTGACCGCCGAACAGAAAATGGGCGATGCCTTGTCGGAATTGGGCGAATTGGCGAAAACGCCGGAAGCGAATATTATCAAACTGCCGAATATCAGTGCGTCGATTCCGCAGTTGAATGCAGCCATCAAAGAATTACAAGATCAGGGGTTTGATGTACCGGACTATCCGGCGAATCCGCAAAACGATGAAGAAGAAAAGATCAAGGCGACCTATGCCAAGGTATTGGGCAGTGCCGTCAACCCTGTTTTGCGTGAAGGGAACTCTGACCGTCGTGCGCCGACTTCAGTGAAGAACTTTGCCAAGAAGCATCCGCACTCAATGGGCGCTTGGAGCGAAAACTCCAAATCGCATGTCGCCCATATGTCAGAAGGCGATTTCTATGGTTCCGAAAAATCCATGACTCTTCCGGAAGCTACTGAATTTAAAATCGAATTCGTGTCGGCATCGGGCGATGTAAAAGAATTGAAATCCGCCGCGCCTTTATTGAAAGGGGAAATCATTGATGCGGCAGTGATGAGCCAGAAAGCCTTGCGTGAATTTTTAGCAAATGCCATTGCCGAAGCGAAAGAGCAGGGCATTTTGTTCTCGATTCATCTGAAAGCGACGATGATGAAAGTGTCCGATCCGATTATCTTCGGCCAAGCCGTTTCGGTTTTCTTTGCCGATGTGTTTGAGAAGTATGCGGACGATTTCGCGCAGTTAGGTGTGAACCCAAATAATGGGTTGGGTGATGTTTATGCCAAAATCCAATCTTTGCCTGCCGACAAACAAGCGGCGATTGAAGCCGATATTCAGGCGACGATCGAAGCGAAAGCGGATATTGCCATGGTCGATTCCGACAAGGGCATCACTAACCTGCATGTGCCGTCCGATGTGATCGTCGATGCGTCGATGCCGGCGATGATCCGGACGTCCGGACAGATGTGGAATAAAGAAGGCAAACAGCAGGATACTCTGGCGGTGATTCCGGATCGTTGTTACGCCGGTGTCTATCAGGAAACCATCAACTTCTGTAAGCATCATGGTGCCTTTGACCCAACCACAATGGGAACGGTACCGAATGTCGGGCTGATGGCACAAAAAGCCGAAGAATACGGCTCGCACGACAAAACATTCCAGATGGATGCGGCCGGTACGGTGCGTGTGGTCGAGCCGAATGGCAATGTTTTGCTGGAACAGTCGGTTGAAGCCGGCGATATTTTCCGCATGTGTCAGGTCAAGGACGCGCCGATTCAGGACTGGGTGAAATTGGCAGTCAATCGCGCCCGTGCGACCAACACGCCGGCCGTTTTCTGGTTGGACAGCAATCGTGCCCACGATCATCAGCTAATCGAAAAGGTCAATCATTACCTGTTGGATCACGATACTTCCGGTTTGGAAATTCATAT
>JAWVWZ010000091.1:0-6385 GCA_033723505.1 Hydrogenovibrio sp. | reverse complement strand
GTTGCGATCGCCACAATCCAGCCGGCTTGCTTGAGTTTCGCGATGGCATCGAGACTGCCTTCTACCGGATGCCATTCATCCGGGTGCTTGATATAAGCATCCGAATCATGGTTAATCACGCCGTCTCGGTCAAGCACAATGATTTTTTGCGTCATTTTTTGATCCCCATAAAAAAACGGATGGCCGAGTCATCTTTTTCGACTCGCTCCATCCGTTTCATTCGCTTTACAAACGCGAAATATCGGCGATTTGCAGGAAGAGTTGATAGATTTGGTTCAATAACGCGAGACGATTGTTTCGTACTGCCTCGTCATCCGCCATGACCATCACATCGTCAAAGAAAACGTCAACCGGTTGCTTGATTTTGGCCAAAGACTGCATCGCTTTTGTATAGTCGCGATTGGCGATCAGATTGCTAACGTCCTCTCGCAACGCATCGAGCACGGCGAACAGGTCTTTTTCGGCCGCCCCTTCAAACCGTTGCGTATCGACGGTTTCCGCAATCTCGCCATCCACTTTTTTCAGAATATTGGAAATACGCTTATTGGCAGCGCTTAAACTTTCCGCTTCTGCCATCTGACTGAACTGGCGCACGGCATCGATTCGCTTGGCGAAATCCAACGGATGCGCAGGCGCACAGACTCTGACCGCCTCAAACTGTTCAGCGCTAATGCCTTTTTCGGCGTAATAAGCTTTCAATCGACTGACAATGAAATCGTAAATATCCAATACCAGATCATCCGTCACGGAAATTGCATCATGCAATTTCAAGCTTTCACGGATTAGGAACTGCAGATCCAAATCAAGTTCTTTTTCAATGATAATTCTCATCAAACCAAGTGCGGAACGGCGCAGTGCGAATGGATCCTTATCACCGGTCGGAACCTGCCCCAAACCATAAATCCCGGTGATCGTATCCAACTTATCGGCAATCGCCAAAGCTTGGGCAACCCCGGAAACCGGCAAATCATCACCGGCAAAGCGAGGCTGATATTGCGCATCGATGGCTTCGGCGACTTGAGCATCTTCATTTTGCGAAAGTGCATAATAACGCCCCATCACCCCTTGCAGGTTCGGGAATTCGCCCACCATCTCCGACATGAGATCGCATTTAGACAAACGCGCGGCTCTCTCCAGTAGCTGTGGATCTTGCCCCAGCGGCTTACCGATCTTGACGGTCAAAGATTCCAGCCGCTCGACCTTGTCATACAAGGTTCCCAGCTTCTGCTGGAAAACAACGGTTTTCAATCTTGGCAGAAAGTCGTCCAACGGCTGTTTGCGATCCTGGTCCCAGAAAAATTTGGCATCCGACAATCGTGGACGGATGACACGTTCGTTCCCTTTTTTCACTGACTCAGGGTTGGAGCTTTCGATATTCGAAATCGTAATGAACTTCGCCATCAATTTGCCGCCAGCATCGAGAATATGGAAGTATTTCTGATGGCCTTTCATCGCCGAAATCAATGCTTCCGAAGGAACCGTCAGGAAAGACTCGTCAAAATCACCGACCACCGCGTGCGGCCATTCATTCAACGCCGTTACCTCTTCCAGTAGATCCTCATCGATTTCAGCCACACCATTAACCTGCTGGGCAGCCGCAACCACCTGTTCACGAATCATCTCCGAACGCTGCGCAAAATCTACTTTGACCTTGCCTTCCGCTTCCAGCTTGGCAACATATTCTTCCGGACGGTTAATCAGGATTTCTTGCGGCGCATGGAAACGATGCCCACGCGTTGTATTGGAAGCTTTCAAGCCCAGAATTTCTGCAGGAACCACTTGATCATCCAGCAGCATCAACACCCAATGAACCGGGCGGACAAACTCGACCGCAGAACTTCCCCAACGCATACGCTTGGGTATCGGCAACTTGGACAAGGAATTCGCGACAATTTCTGGAAGCAGATCGGCGGCGGCCTGACCTTTTTGTTCCAAGTAATAAACCATCCAGACACCCTTATCCGTCTCGATTTCCGACAAGGCTGAAACCTCAACACCGCATCCTCTTGCAAAACCTTGTAAAGCCTTAGTCGGCTGACCGTCGGCATCAAAAGCGGCTTTTTTCGCCGGTCCTTTACGTTCGACCGTCTTATCGGCTTGTATCGCTTGAAGTGCGGAAATACGCACCGCTAAACGGCGAGGAGAGGCATAGATCGAAACCTGTTCGTAGCTCAGTTCGGCCTCTTGCAGTCCGGATTCAATGCCGGAGGCAAAGGCTTCCGATAGTTTTTTAAGGGCTTTCGGCGGAAGCTCTTCTGTACCGATTTCCACTAAAAATTCTGCTGTATGCATTGTCATCTTATTTGGCCTCCCCTGCTTTTACCAACGGGAAACCAAGCGCTTCTCGCCCTTCATAATAGGCTTCAGCAATCTGTCTTGCCATCGTTCTCACTCGTCCGATAAATCTTGCTCTCTCGGTCACACTGATTGCGTGACGCGCATCCAATAAGTTAAAGGCATGTGAAGCCTTCAGCACTTGCTCATAGGCTGGCAAGGGCAGTTTGTCTTCAACCAGTTTTGCGAAAATGGCTTCACACTCGTCAAACGTTCTGAACAGAATATCGGTATCGGCTTTTTCAAAGTTATAGGCCGACATCTCAACTTCATTCTGATGAAAAACATCGCCATAAGTGACTTTACCCGCCGGACCATCGACCCAAGTGAGATCATACACACTGTTGACGCCCTGAAGGTACATGGCGATACGTTCCAGCCCATATGTGATCTCACCGGTCACCGGACGACATTCCAGTCCACCGACTTGCTGGAAATAGGTAAACTGTGTCACTTCCATTCCATTCATCCAGACTTCCCAGCCCAGTCCCCAGGCACCAAGTGTCGGAGACTCCCAGTTGTCTTCTACAAAACGAATGTCATGTTCCAGCGGATCGATACCCAGCTCTCTCAAAGAATCCAGATATAACTCCTGAATATTGTCCGGAGAAGGCTTCAGCATCACCTGAAACTGGTAATAATGCTGCAGGCGGTTTGGATTTTCTCCATAGCGCCCGTCGGTCGGACGGCGACAAGGCTGAACATAAGCTGCTCTCCAAGGCTCCGGCCCGATTGATCTCAAGAAAGTGGAGGGGTGAAAGGTTCCTGCGCCCATTTCGTTGTCGTAGGGCTGCATGATGACACATCCTTGCTTCGCCCAATACGCCTGGAGGGTTTGAATTAACCCTTGAAAAGTCGATATATCTGTTGCTGCGTTTGAAGACACCTGAAGTTCCTGTCTAAATTTTTATCTGTCTAAAATTATTAACGTGTAAAATTCAGACAATTATAACAACTTAGAAGCAATAATTCGGTAAGAAAATGGCTGAAAACACACATATCGATGCGAAAGGTTTAAAGTGCCCGATGCCGGTGATCAAACTCCAGCAGAAAGTTCGTCAATCCCACTCAGGAGAGCATATCTCCATCGAATGCACCGATCCCGGAGCCGAAAAAGACATCCGGAGCTGGTCCAAGGTCAACCGTCATCGTTTCGTTTCCACTCAAGCCATCGACACGACCTTTCGGGATCAGCCGGTAAAAGCCTGGATCATCACCGTAGAAGTCGGCTAACGGAACAAACCGGGTTTTTCATTAAAAAACAATGCCTCGATAAGGGCGAACCTCCGATAGACACCGACATGAAAACGAGTATAATCGGTAGAAAAAACGTTACATGAATATGACATTGATATCTCCTGTGAAAGTCTTACAAAAATTTTCGATCCTCATTGTGCTGTTGCTTGCGGTCAGCTTTATTGCTTTCAACTCTGTTGCCAGTCAACCACTTGAGAAACAACGGCTTCCACTTCCCCCAAAAACAGGAAAAATTGCCGCCGAACAAGATAACGAACCCGGCTGGTCGAAACACACAGTCACCATTCCGAAAAACGGTTCCCTGTCCCAAGCACTCGACGAGGTCGGACTCTCACAAGCGACTGCCTTCGAGATCAAAAACACCAAAAACAGCCAATGGCTGACTCGACTGGACGTGGGCGATAAACTCGATATCTGGATCGATGAACATCAGCAACTTCAGCAAATTGACTACCCCAAAACCCAAAGCACCCACTATCGGTTGACCAAAGACAAAAACGGCTTCAGTATCGAGACCATCAAGCATCCGGTCGAAACAAAAGTCGTCACAACCGCCGGCACCATACAGCATTCTTTCTATTTGAGCGGACAGGATGCCGGTCTCAGCGCAAAAACAATCATGAACCTGGCGGACATCTTTGCCTGGGAAATTGACTTTATTCGCCAACTGCGTCCTGGCGATCCTTTCAAAGTCATTTACGAAAAACATTTCATTAACGGAAACTTCGTCGGCGATGGCGACATTCTGGCCGCTGAAGTCACTACCGGCGGAGACGAAAAGCACACAGCTTTTTTATTGAGAAACAAACAGGGCAAAAACATCGGTTATTATGACCAGCACAAGCAGAACCTGAAAAAAGCCTTTCTACGCAACCCGGTTGACTACGTCCGCATCACCTCCCGTTATAAACCGATGCGATACCACCCGGTATTGAAGAAGTGGCGCGCACATCGCGGCGTTGATTATGGCGGACCGATCGGCACCCCGATTCACGCCACCGGTGACGGGCAGATCATCAAACGAGCCTGGAGTAAAAGCTACGGCCGTGTGATCTACATCAAGCACATCTCCAAATACACAACAGTCTATGCCCACATGTCGAAATTCGGCAAATACAAAAAGGGCCAGTGGGTCAGGCAGGGAGATGTCATCGGTTATATTGGTCAAACAGGACTGGCCACCGGCCCGCACTTGCACTATGAATTCCGCAAAAACGGTCGATACATCGATCCGCTGAAGGTAAAGTTCCCCAACGCCAGTCCGGTTCCACGCAAATACCGCAACCAATTTGTTGCTTATGCGAACCTGATGCAGATGCAACTTAACCGACTCAACCCGAGCACCCAATTGGCGGGCAATTTTGAGTAAAGCGCTGTATATCGGCTTGATGTCCGGTACCAGTCTCGACGGGATTGATGCGGCACTGGTCGATTTTTCAACCACCTCTCCGAAGTGCCTCGAATTTTCGACTTTCGCTTATCCGGAATCCCTTAAGGATGCCTTACACCAATTAAACCTGAACGGAACCACCGATTTAAGCACTCTGGCGAGATTGGAATATGAGCTGGGCATCGCCTACTCCGCCGCCACCCATCTACTGCTACAGTCGGCTGAGCTGACACCTGAAGCCATTCAAGCGATCGGCTCCCATGGACAAACCATCTTCCATGACCCCAATATTCCGATGTCTTTACAGATTGGACACCCGGCTTTTATCGCCAAACATACTCGAATTACCACCGTCGCAGATTTTCGCATTGATGATATGGCAAACCTGGGACAAGGCGCCCCCTTAGCCCCCGCTTTCCATAAAACACTATTCAACCTGAATGAACCAACGGCAATCGTCAATATCGGCGGCATCGCCAATATCAGCGTTGTTCATAACGGCAAGGTCATCGGATTCGATACAGGACCAGGAAATGGGCTGATGGATGAAATCTGCCAACAAAGGCTTGACCTTCCTTACGATCAGGACGGAAAACAGGCGGCTGCGGGAACAGTGGACGAACTTTTACTGAAGCATTTGCAATCCGACCCTTATTTCAGCGCTCCCTATCCTAAAAGCACAGGGCGTGATAAATTCAATCTGAATTGGCTGAATGCCTTTTTGTCTATGGAAGTTTCAACAGAAGTTCTGTTATCGACGCTGAACCAGCTGACAGCCAATACCATTGCCGATGCCATCAACCGTTTTGAATTGAAGCGCGTGATTTTGTGTGGAGGCGGTGCGGAAAACAAGACATTAGTGAAACGGATTGCCGACCAGGTCGCCGCTAAAGTCGAAACCAGCTGGGACTATCAAATCAATCCGAACCTTGTGGAAGCAATGATGATGGCGTGGCTGGCGAAAAAGCGCGTCCATAATGAAGCGATCGAACTTTCCAGCATTACCGGAGCGAATAAGGATTCGATTCTGGGCGGCGTCTGGCACCCCTAAAGCTAAAGCCTAATAGACTCTGAACCGACCCCAAATCTACCAGGCGGGCTTTACTTATTGGTTTTGCTTGCACCCTCGAGGAAACTGGACTCCCCTTGCCCTCTTTGCTCAACTGGAATATAGCAAGAACTGCCGGAACCGGTATAAATCTGAGTCGGTCTGAAAATTTTATTATCCTGTAACTGTTCACGCCAGTGCGCCATCCATCCCGCAGAACGAGCCACTGCGAAAAGTGGTGTAAACAACCCCGGGTCGAAGCCCATTTCCTTGTACAGAATGCCCGAATAAAAGTCCACATTCGGGTACACACCTTTATGCGCCAATAATTCTTCACAAACCTTTTCCACTTCTTG
>JAWVWZ010000090.1:0-6452 GCA_033723505.1 Hydrogenovibrio sp. | reverse complement strand
GGATAAGCGATGTTGCAATTGTGGTTTCGTCCAAAGATAGCCGCCGCCTTCGCGTTGTTGTTTGTCGATGGCGGACTGGCTGCTTTGAAATAATTGCGTTTTAGGATTGAAAAGGCTGCGTTCGACATAGTCCAATGTCCGGTTGGCCGTCTGTCGGTAATCGGCTCGATGGAATCGATGGCTGGCGACGAAATATAACTGTGCAAGCTGGGCCTGGGTATAAAGCATTTTTTCAAAATGCGGAATCTGCCAGTCTGGGTCGACGCAATAACGGAAGAACCCGCCATTGACATGATCCTGCAAATGTCCGTCCTGCATTTGGTCAAGTGTCAGGCGCAACCAGTCTTGTAGCTCTTCCGGTAAAGACGGCTGTGTAATCAGTATGTTGAGCAAGGGGGCTTGCGGAAATTTTTGCGTGCCTTTCAGTCCGCCGCTCAGGGTGTCGGCCTGGAGGAGGACTTGGTGTTGGAGTGCCTGATCGAAAGTTTGAACGGAGACCAGTGACGATAAGTCGTTGTCAGTCGTCAGATGTGCGGGAAGAGGAGTCGGCAAGGCTTGGCGGGCGATGCGCTCCACGCGTTCGGGGGATTGATGCCATAAGGCGACCAGATTCTTCAGCGTTTTTAAAAAGCGGGGTTTGGGTTGGTAAGTCAAGGCAAAGAACGGGATGCCGGACGGCGTGAGAAAGACGTGTTGTGGCCAACCTGCGTGCCCCGAAGCTTTGCGGGCAAACTGGAGCATATAGTGATCCAGATCCGGTAAGAGCTCGCGGTCGATCTTGATCGAGAGAAAGTGCTGGTTGAGATAGTGCGCGACTTCCTGATCCTGATAGTTTTCCTGCTGCATCACATGACACCAGTGACAGGAAAAATACCCGCTGGACAGCATGATCAATTTTTTTTCTCGTTGGGCTTGAGCGAGGACGCCGGCGTGCCAGATCTGCCAGTGGACGGGGTCCTGTGCATGCATGGCGAGATAGGGAGAATCGCTTTGTAAAAGTGAACTGATCTGAGCGCCCTGTGGGGCGGTTGGCGCCGCTTGCACCCATTGCAAAGCGCTCAAACAACAGCAGAATAAAAGGGCATAGCCCCAGGTCTTATTCCGGCTTATCAGTCGGGCGTTTTTCCGATTCGTTTGTTTGCGCGTCGCTTGAGTCATTCGAAGTTTCCGCATCTTCCGTTGACGAGTCCGATTCATTATCGGTTTTTTGACCTTCGCCTGCTTCTTTTTCTTTCTTGCGGGCTTCATATTCCAAGTCAAGTGCCCCGAATGCGGAGTCGATTTCATCGAAAGCTTCGTCCCAATCATCATCGTCATCGACTTGATCGGCATAACGGTCGTCGAATTCCATTTCTGCTTCACCGGCTGCGGTTGCCGCGGCGGTTGTTTTCTCAGCAGAGGGGGTTGCCTGAGCTTCTTTCTCTTCCGATTTGCCTTCTTTTGCTTCACGACGAAGCTTGGCTGCATCCCGTTTTTTCTTGACGTAGGCACCGACAATTACGCCTGCTTCATAGAGTAGCCACATAGGCACTGCCAGCAGCGTTTGCGAGACGATGTCCGGTGGTGTCAACAACATGCCGATGACGAAAGCCGCGACAACAATATAAGGGCGGGCATGAGACAGCTTTTCTGCGGAGACCATGCCGGTCAGGATCAATAAAACAACGATCACCGGTACTTCGAATGCGATGCCGAATGCGAAGAACATCTTGATGACGAAATCGAGATAGAGCGCAATGTCGGTGGCAATGGTCACCCCTTCCGGTGCCGTGGTCGACAGAAAGCCGAACACCAGCGGGAAGACGATATAAAAGGCGAATGCCCCACCCGCATAGAACAGGAAGGAGCTGAAGAACAGAATGGGGCCGACCAGTTGCTTCTCATGGGTATAGAGCGCAGGTGCGATAAAGGTCCACAGTTGATACAGCAAATAAGGCATGGCGACATAAATGGCCATGATCAGACTTAATTTGAATGGTGTCAGGAATGGGGAGGCGACCCCGGTGGCAATCATGCTGGTGCCGGCAGGCAGATAGCGTGAAAGCGGTTCCGAGATGTAGACATAAAGGTCATTGGCAAAAGGGAACAATACCAAAAAGATGACAAGAATTGCCAAGACGGCTTTGGTCATGGCATTGCGCAGCTCCAAAAGGTGCTGGACCAATGTCATTTCTTGATCGTTAGGGGGAATCGCGCTCTTGCTCATTAGGCTGAAGGGGTCGTTTCTTTTTCGGTTTTCGGCGTCTTGTCGTCCGCTACCGATGCTGATTGTTCAGGCGTCTCGCCGGCTGCAGATTCATCTTTTTCAGCGGTTTTCGGCGGTATGACGGGTTGCGCCGGCGCTTTATTGAACTGCGAGCCTGTATGAGAGACCGGTTCCGAGCCGCCGAAAGTCGGGCGGGAAATCTCTTCGTCAATGCCCCATTCATCCTGCATTTGAGTGAAATCATCCTGTAGAGAATCGGAGACCTCTTCCAGGTGCCGTCTTTCTTCTTCCAGATTCATGGATTCTTGAAGTTCGCGTACCGCAGAAGTGATTTCGCTGTCTTCTTTCATACTGTTGACGAAACGCTTGACCTTGCCGGTGAATTGCCCGATTTTTCGAGCGACTTCCGGCATGCGTTCAGGGCCGATCACGATCAGAGCAATGATCAGCACGACCAGTATTTCTAGAAAACCGATATCAAACATTGTGTTTTAACACCCAAAAGAAAGGTTAGAAGGGCTGAAAATAAAATTAAGCTTTTGGCTCTTCTTTTTTCTCTTCGGCCTTGACGTCAAAGACATTTTCTTCGTCTTTTTTCTCAAGTTTTTGTTCTGCTGCGGCAGCTTCTTCTTCAGATTTTTTGTCTTCTTCTTTGACGGCGTTTTTAAAGCCTTTGATCGCGCTTCCCAAGTCAGTTCCGACGTTACGAAGACGTTTTGCGCCAAATAGAACTAAAACGATCGCCAAGATAATCAACAGTTGCCAAATACTAATGCCCATGTGTAATTTCTCCAGTTAGTATGAACACATTCCATAGAGGTTCAAAAAAATGACTGCTAATATTAGCAGAGTCATGGTTTAAAGTACAAAAATCTTGCACTCAAACCCTTATTTTTATTCAAAAAATTAAAACTTAGTTACCCAGCAGGTGAATATGGATATGAAAAACTTCCTGGCCGCCTGTTTCACCTGTGTGAATTTGCGTTTTGAATCCTTCCAGATCCTGTGATTTCGCCAGCTGAGGTAATAGCAGCATCATGTGTCCCATCAGGTCTTTGTCTTCAGGCGACAAGTCAAACAAGGTCGGAATGGGTTTTTTCGGGATAACCAGCAGATGAACGCGCGCTTTTGGGTTGATGTCCTTGATGACGATGCATTTTTCGTCTTCGTACAGGATATCCGCGGGAATTTCGCGGTCAATAATTTTGCTAAAAATACTCTTTTCGGTATCCATTGTGATGTTCCTTTTGAGAGAAGTTGTCGGCCGGTTATCCGGCCAGTTGCCTTTTGGGCTTGATGAAAGTGTGCATATTATAATGACTTTATTCGCTACGGTTGGCTTTTTCCTCGTGACCGGACAAACCGAACCGTCTTTCCAGCTCCTTTAGGATGTCCTGGCTGGAAAGCCCTTTTTGTGCCAGTAGAATCATGGTGTGGAACCAAAGATCGGCAACCTCATATACGAGATGTTCCTTGTCCTGACCATATTGGTCATCCTTGGCGGCCATAATGACTTCGGTGGCCTCTTCGCCGACTTTTTTCAGTATTTTGTCCAGGCCTTTATGATAAAGACTGGCGACATAGGAGGAATCGGGAGTTTCCTGTTTTCTTTGTTCCAGAACCTGATCCAGTTCAGAAAGTATCTCGCTCATAGTCTCACCTCGATTCCGGCTTGTTGCATCGCTTCTTTGGCTTCACGGACGGTGTGCTGTCCAAAATGAAAAATACTGGCTGCCAGTACGGCTTCGGCATGGCCTTGCAGGACACCTTCGGTCAAATGGTTGAGTTCGCCAACCCCGCCCGAGGCGATCACCGGAATTTTGACCGCATCCGAGATTGCCCGAGTGAGTTCCAGGTCAAAGCCGATTTTGGTGCCGTCTCTGTCCATGCTGGTGACCAGCAATTCTCCGGCCCCCAGGCGTTCCATTTTTTGTGCCCATTCCACCGCATCGATGCCGGTTTCCTTGCGACCGCCATGGGTGAATATTTCCCATTTGTCGGGCTCCCCGGGTAAGCTGACTTTTTTCGCGTCAATGGCGACCACGATGCACTGAGAACCGAAGTTGTCACAGGCCTCTTGTACGAAAGCCGGATTGAAGATGGCTGCCGAATTGATGGCGACCTTATCGGCTCCTGCATTCAGCATCTTACGGATGTCGGAGACGGTTCTGATGCCGCCGCCGACAGTTAAGGGAATGAATACCTGGCTGGCGACCTGCTCAACAACGTGGACGATGGTTTCGCGGTCATCGGAAGTGGCGGTGATGTCCAGAAAGGTGATTTCGTCCGCACCTTGTTCGTCATAACGTTTGGCCACTTCTACCGGATCGCCGGCATCGCGAATCTCGACAAACTGAACCCCTTTGACCACGCGTCCATTGTCGACATCGAGGCAGGGAATGATTCTTTTCGCTAAACTCATGTCGCTGCTCTTAACCTTGTTGAGAGGAAAGTTGATCGGAAAGCGCCTGACCTTCTTTAAAGTCGAGAGATCCTTCATAGATCGCACGACCGGTAATGGCTCCGGTGACACCATCTTTTTCAATGGTCGACAGGGCGCGAATGTCATCCAGATTGGTGATGCCGCCGGACGCGATGATCGGGATATTCAAGGCTTGCGCCAACTGTTGTGTGGCTTCGATATTGACGCCTTGCATCATGCCGTCACGACCGATATCCGTGTAAATGATTGCGCTGACACCATCGTTTTCAAATTGCTTGCCGAGATCGATGACATGGTGATCGGTAACTTCCGCCCAGCCGTTGATTGCCACCATGCCTTCTTTCGCATCCAGACCGACCATGATGTGTCCGGGGAAGGCTTGGCAAGCTTCGGCCACAAATTCCGGGTTGTGGACGGCTTTGGTGCCGATGATGCAGTAGCTGACGCCGGCGTTCAGGTAAGCTTCGATGGTTTCCAGGTCACGAATGCCGCCACCGATCTGAATTGGCAGTTCCGGGAAGGCTTCTCTGACTTGATAGACGGCTTCTCCGTTGACCGGTTTGCCTTCGAAGGCGCCGTTCAGGTCAACCATGTGCAGACGACGAGCGCCTTGGTCGACCCAGCGTTTGGCCATGGCAACGATGTCTCCGGAAAAAACGGTGGCGTCCTCCATAATGCCTTGTCTCAGTCTGACGCATTGTCCGTCTTTTAAGTCAATTGCAGGGATTAATAGCATAGTCTGTGTTAAACCTTATTGATAAATTATTGTCCGTTCCATGCAAGGAAGTTCTTGAAGAGTTGAAGTCCCGCTTCCGCGCTTTTTTCCGGATGAGCCTGGATTGCGAACAAGTTGTCCGACGCAATGGCCGAAGTAAAGGTGGTGCCGTGTGTCGTCTCTCCGGCAACAATGCTCGGGTCTTGCGGGACGATATAGTAGCTGTGCACAAAATAGAAGCGGCTATCCTGCGGAATCTGGTGCCATAGGGCGTGCTCGACTGTCTGGTGGATCTGATTCCAGCCCATATGAGGCATTTTTAGTTGTGGATGGCCGCTAAGATCGAACTGACGGACTTCCCCGGGCAAAATGTTCAGACAGTCGACGCCGTCATTTTCTTGGCTGTGGGTCATCAATACCTGAAGCCCCATGCAGATGCCGAGAAAAGGCTTTTCCTTGGCAGCCTGTTGCAGTGCGTGCACCATGCCGGTTTGGTTTAATGCCTGCATACACGCTTTGGCAGCCCCTTGACCCGGAAAGATGATGGCGTCTGCCGACTGAATATCTTCCGGTTTGTCGGAGACGAGGATGCGAGTATTCGCGTCGGCAACATGTTCTGCGGCCTTGGCAACCGAGCGCAGGTTACCCATGCCATAATCTACAACGGTGACGAGTTTTTGATCCGACATTTATAGCGCACCCTTGGTGGAGGGTAATTGGTCTGCCATGCGTTCGTCGGTCGACAGCGCCATGCGGATGGCACGACCGAACGCTTTAAAGATGGTCTCGGCCTGGTGGTGTGCGTTGTGTCCTCTCAAACAGTCGATGTGTAGCGTCGCCTGTGAGTGGTTGACGAACCCTTGAAAGAACTCGAAGACCAGTTCCGTATCAAAACGACCGATGGTGCCACGGGTGAAATCAGCGTTAAACACTAATCCCGGTCTGCCCGAAAGGTCGATGACAACGCGGGACAAGGCTTCGTCCAAGGGGACGTAAGCGTGACCGTAACGATAGATGCCTTTTTTATCGCCCACAGCTTCCTTGACCGCCATTCCCAAAGTGATGCCGATGTCTTCGACGGTGTGGTG
>JAWVWZ010000089.1:0-6628 GCA_033723505.1 Hydrogenovibrio sp. | reverse complement strand
GAGCGAAAACCGCGACTGGATTATGGAGCGGGTCGGACGTTGTATCGAAGAGGGAGAGGGCTGGACCGGCCTGTTGCCCATCGTACAGAAAAACGGTAAGCCTGTTGTCACTTCAGCAAATGTCAATGTGATTATGGATGGGCAGGGTCGTATCGAGAATATCTTCAACCTCATGAGTGACTATACACCGGAATTGGAGCGACAAAACCAGTTGAAACAGGCCAAGGAAGCTGCCGAAGAAGCGAGTCAGGCCAAGTCCGAGTTTTTGTCGAGCATGAGTCATGAGTTGAGAACCCCATTGAATGCGGTACTTGGCTTTACCCAGATTCTTGAATTTGACGACAATCTCACGCAAACGCAGAAAGACAATCTGCAGGAAATCATTCGAGCCGGCAATCATTTGTTGGCATTGATCAATGATGTCTTGGATCTCGCCAAGATCGAATCGGGCAACCTTGAAGTCTCGGTCGAAGTGGTACGCTTGAATGAATTGGTTGAAGAGTGTCTGCAGTTGGTCAATCCGATGGCAGAGAAAAAATCGATTGAAGTCGTCTATATTGAAGACACGGACCTCGAACTGAAAATCGATCGGGTCAAACTGAAACAAGTGTTCTTGAACCTGCTTTCCAATGCTGTCAAATACAACCATGAAGGCGGTCGCGTTCGTATTGAAGTCGAATTGTTCGATGAGAATGCTTTCAGGATCGTTGTGTCGGATACCGGGGTGGGGGTGCCGGAAAAAGACCGCTCGAACCTCTTCCAGCCGTTTAACCGTTTGGGACAGGAGCGAGGGCCGATTGAGGGCACGGGGGTCGGGTTGTCGATCACCAAGACACTGGTTGAGTTGATGGATGGAGACATCTACTACCGACCCAATAAACCCAACGGAAGTCGATTCTATATCGAGTTTTCGCAAAATAAATTCTATCGTGGCGAGGCGTTGGAAGACCTTCAGGAAACGGTATCATCGCAACAGGCTAAATCTTCCCAGTTCGAAGAGCTGACAGATTTTATCTCCACACTTCATCCGCCAAAAGTGGCACCGCCTGAAGCCATCGAGGAGCATAACCCGAGAAAACGCTCGAGAACCATTCTCTATATCGAAGACAATGAAGCCAATATCGAACTGGTCAGCAAAATTCTGTCTAAGCGCAAAAGCGTGAAATTACTGACAGCTTCGGAAGCCCTGGAAGGACTGGATTTGATGAAACAGTGCGTGCCGCAGTTGATTTTATTAGACATCGGGTTGCCGGATTTGGATGGCTTTGAATTGCTCAAAACCATTAAAGCTGATCTGGAACTCAAGAGCATTCCGGTGATCGCCACCACGGCTTATGCTTCCCCCAGTGATATCGAAAAAATCTACCAGGCTGGGTTCGACGGTTATATTGAAAAACCGCACGATATCGAGCGGTTTTTGATGGTTATCGACCAGTTCCTGATGATCATCGATCAGTTTATCGAAGATGAATAACGGAACCGGTCATTTCCGACCTTTACAGCGCCAGCTGTAATTGAATGGTCAGGCGGTCGTCCTTGATTTGCCCGGTGGGCGCGTGCGTGTCCTGACTGTATTCCAGCATGCCTTTTGCATTCGGCATCGGATAATAACTTAACCCGGCGATGATTCGGTCGGTATGGTCATGCCCGTCATTTTGCTGGGATGATTGATAGCGCAGCAAAGGCACCCAGTGGTGCGGCATAAACATGACTGCCTGGACATAGTCATCGGCATTTTGCTCTTTGGCCGAACCGGTGGCATATTGATCATGTGCCTGCATATACACCGCCGTCAGGCGTAGTCGCTGATGCATCAGGTCCGCTTGGGTATCGATGCCATATCGGTCGAAATTTCTTGCCTGGGTGGTGCAATTGCTGGATGACGTCTCGCAGGTTCCGGAAACCCCGAAAGTGCCGACCATCCAATCCTGATTGACATCCCAGGCAAGCCTTCCGAGATAGACAGTGGAATCCTGTCCGACCATATCATCCGTCAGGCCGCCGACACTGACGTCATAAAACAGCCGGTCAGCAACGTGCCCGAATAATGACACCTGTTGGCGGGGGTGACGCAATTGACCGTCAACGCCGCTGAAGTTGTCGTCGGTGATATTGTAATGGCTCACCGTCATCCGGCGCATGTCGGACAGGGTGTCATAAGGGTCGGAAAAGAAACTCGGCGCATAGGCGACCTGTAGATGTACTGCCGGGGTGAATTCATACCCCATGGACGTGGTGCCGTTGACCAGACCGAAACCGTCTTCGCCTTCCGCTTCGATATCAACATAGGTCGCAATCTTGCGATAGTTTCCGCCGGCGATCAGTTCGGCTTCATGAATGGCACGGATTTCTTTTTTGCCGGACTTTTTCTTGTCGTAAGGGCGGGAGGTGATCACCGCGGCAATCGGAAACTGGCTCATCATTTTTTCAAAGTCGGTTTTTGACGCCAGGTGATCTGAAGTGTCGAATGTATAACCGTTCATCTTATACAGTCTCCCGGTGGCATTCAAAGCCGGGTAGGCCGTGTGACATTCTTCGCAACTTTCGTGTTCCTGACGCGCAAAAGCCGGCGTCGCCGCCGCTGAAGTTGGTATCAATAACGTGGCCAGGGCCAACAGTTCCAAAAGGATTAAATATCGCGGGTGGTATATTCTAAACATCATGTTTCTCCTCATACTGCTTGCGTTAAGTCATGAATGGTGATCCGGCCTATCCGTGACCGATGTGTTTAGCCAGCAAAAGAAAAGTCGAGAGGCTTTTGCGGTGGTTAAAAACCGAGTAGAAGACTCGACTTTTTATCCGAAGTTTCAATATACGCCTGAGGCAAAAAAATGGAAAGTTTTTTTTCAAAAAAGGGTTGCAGGGAATAATATTTTCTCTATAATACGCATCCATCAAGCAATCGCTTGGTCATCATTCCCGATTAGTTCAGTTGGTAGAACACCGGACTGTTAATCCGTATGTCGCTGGTTCGAGTCCAGCATCGGGAGCCAAATTCTGAAAGCCAGATATTCAAACACTTACGAGTGAATGAAGTCTGGATTTTTTATTGCCTGAAAAGACGGCAATCGAGAGACAAAAAAGGCAGATACCCGGCATCAGGCATCTGCCAATCCTACGTGAAGCTTTAAGCGCTCAATAACAACTCAATAGCCCATCATGCTTTGGCGATATTCCTGCATCTGCTGTTTTTGCTCTTTGGTGAGCACATTCTGCATTTTCTTTTGCATCTCGATGCGCTCCATAAAGGCTTGTTTGCGCATCTCGGACAACTTGTCATAGACTTTGCCAATGGCTTTTTTGTCCGGATTTTCAGCGGCGAGCAGTTTGCCGAGGGCTTGGCGTTCCTGCCACATGGCGCGCATATTGGCGCTTTGGGTTTTCATGGCCTCGGAGCGGATTTTGTTGAATTGTTTGATTTGTGACTCGCTAAAGCGGATATTCATGTGGTAGCCCATGCCAGGCCCCATGCCGCCGTAACCGCGCATCATGCCCGGCCCCATACCATAACCCATTCCGTAACCCTGCATCATGCCCGGCCCCATGCCGCCATAGCCCATGCCGTAGCCACGCATCATACCCGGCCCCATGCCATAGCCCATTCCGTACCCTTGCATCATACCCGGCCCCATGCCATAGCCCATACCATAGCCGTAGCCCATGCCATAACCTTGATGCATGCCGGCTCTCGGGCCGTAACCGCCTCCCATCATGCCTGGCCCCATGCCGTAACCGCCTCCCATCATGCCAGGGTGGTATGGCATATTATTATCCGAGTCATCGTCGGCCATTGCTGGCGATAAGGCTGACAATCCGATCAAGGACGAGAAAAAAAGTGCTTTAAGTGAAGTGTTCATTTTGAATCCCCTTATTTTTGATAAAAATAGTGGTCTATCAATATCGGAACCTGAGCAAGATGGCTGTCAGGCATTAAATTGACTGTTCAAAACGAAAGTGGGTGGCTTGTTGGTGCGCCAAGCAGAGACATTCTCAACAGTCCGAGCGCATTGGAGGCGGTTAAGGTGTTGAACCGCCATCCATTGCTGTTCGGATTCATTGTGTGACAAAAAAACGCTCATGTCAAAAATACGTATCATTTGTATTTGTGTGGGATTTCATAGGCATAGAGCATATTCTGGGCATAAAAAAACCTGCCGAAGCAGGTTAATAGGTACGAATTTCGACCCGGCCCTTGTTGCTTCAAGGGCGTTGGATCTGACCAGGTGATGAGCCCGGCGTTTCGTTTATTCCATCGGAGAGTTTACGATTTCATAGAACTCTTCTTCAGAAATGTATTGTGGTTCATAGACCAATCCGGTTTCTTCAAAAAGTTTCCAGAATGAACGTAGGTGGTTTCTGGACCCTTTCATCAGGTTTTCATAAACTTCAACGATATCCGGGTTATCTTCGACTTTGCTGATTTTCTCGGCAATGTCGCGGATGTCCAGTTCTTCGATCTGAACCCCGACGCGAAGTGCTTCTTCATAACTGACAGAACCGGCTTCGGTTAGGGCGACATACAACTCGGTAAAGTGGTAGTCGGAAAAAACACCTACCGAGTCGTCAAGCACTGGGTCCGGCAAGGCATACTTGTCTAGTAATGCCTTAATGGTTTCTGTATGCGTTTCCTCGGAATCCGCAATGTGCTTAAAAATATTTGTATGCCACTTGTCATAAAGCGTTAAGTACACATCTCGTGCCAGTTTTTCTTCTTCTCTCATATAGAGTAGACCAGCTTCTTCATCGCTGGAGATATATCCGATGACGGATGTATCGGTTGCATTTGCTTGAGCTGTAAAGGCAGCCAAAAAGCTTGTTAGTAATAAAGTCAAAAGTGCATTTTTCATAACTTGTTACCTCGTTGTTTTGCTCTTTCGGAAATCATCATATCAGTAGATGCTAATAAATGTAAAGTTTTTACATTTTAAATTTTCTATTACCGATAATAAAATAAATTTATATATTGATGAATATGCTTTATATAAAGGATGTTGGAAGGAAATTGCCAAGCGAAAGCCAAAGATTTAGTTATAATCAAAGCGAGAAATCATGCCTCCAATCGAATGATGAGAGGATATTGAGGGTGAATAGGGTCTTATTTCGAACGAATCGATTATGCAATTAACCAAATACACTGATTATGCGTTGAGAGTTTTGATGTTTCTGTCGATTCAGGAAGACCCTGCGCAGAAGGTTCGTATCCAGCACATTGCCGATGCATTTGAAATTCCCAAAAACCATTTGATTAAGGTGGTACATCGTTTAGGGCAGGAGGGGTATGTCGAGACGGTCAGGGGAAAGGGCGGCGGCATCAAACTCTGTCAGCCTCCTGAGAAAGTCTCCGTCGGTGAGGTGGTTCGTTCGATGGAGGCAACCTTACACCCTGTCAGTTGTGATAAACCCGCATGCTGTATTCAGAGCGGCTGTTTATTGAAGCCGGTATTGTTTCAGGCGATGCGGGCATTCCTTTCGGTACTTGATCAGTATTCTCTGGCCGATATCAGTGCCAATCCTGAAGCGCTTAAGCGTCTGTTGCAGGCGTAATCATTTCTAAGCCTATGCCGTGCGGGTTTTGATCCCTTCTATTCAAGTGATGACGGTCGATGATTTGAGTGCACTATTGGTGCATTTTTGTTTTATTTTGGTTCTAAAATTATAAAAATAGCGTTCTAATCTTATTAACTACTTGATAAACAAAGGTTTTATCGATTGGTATGTGTGTTGCTTATTACGAAAGTAGAAAAACGTAATAACCGGGCGCCATCGCCCAGATGCACTATATTAAGAGAGGACACATGGCCATTATCCCTAAGTCTTGGATGACCCCAAGAGTCGCAATAGATAAAACCTCGCGAGTCTGGCTGACCATTGCCAGTTTCGCCATTCCGTTACTGCTTTGGGCGCTGGTGAGTTATGTGCCTTTTATCTGGCATCCGCAAGTGGAGATCACTCAGCCGGGGAATGTCAGTTATTTTCGAGTAGGCACTCTGGTTGATAAAGATATCTTCAACCGTGAACTCGAAAAACGCATTGAGAAAGGGGACCCAGTGAGTCAGCTTCCGAAAGGGAACCCTGCAAATCCGGTCTATTTGCCGGCACCTCATGAGGTTGCCATGGCGTTTTATACGGCATTTACCACGCCGCCAAAACGATACAACGAACCCTGGCTGCATGAAAGTCTTTGGCATTCAATCCAGATCATTTTCTGGGGGTTCTTGTGGTCAATGGTCATCGGGCTGCCTTTAGGGATTCTGGCCGGGACCTATGACTCCGCTTCGAGACTGGTCGAACCCTTTACCGAATTTTTCCGTTATCTACCGGCCCCTGCATTCGGGGCTCTGGCGGTGGCCATTCTGGGAATTTATGACGCGCCGAAAATCGCGATTATCTTTATCGGAACCTTTTTTCAGATGGTGTTGATTGTGTCCAATACCACTCGAAAATTGAATATGGCGATTGTCGAAGCGGCTTTGACACTTGGTTGTAAAGGCACTTCCCTGATTCGCCGCGTGGTCTTGCCTGGTGTCTTGCCGGACTTGTACCGCGACATGCGTATTCTGCTGGGATGGGCCTGGACCTACTTGATTGTGGCGGAATTGATCGGTACCAGTTCCGGGATCACCTGGTT
>JAWVWZ010000088.1:0-6633 GCA_033723505.1 Hydrogenovibrio sp. | reverse complement strand
TGCTTACCAACCGGAGATTTATTTCGGTTACGATCAGTATGATGTGGACGACAAGGGCGTTGACATCGCCAAGCATTATGCGCAGATATTGGTGAATAATCCGCAAAAATCGGTTAGATTGGTGGGTAACACCGATGAGCGTGGGACGCCGGAATACAACCTGGCACTGGGGGAACGACGTGCGAACTCTGTTGCCGAAATCATGATGCTTTATGGCGTGTCCAAAAATAAAATCGAAGTGGTCTCATTGGGTGAAGAGCAACCTATGGTGGATGGTTCCAATGAAGCGGCCTGGGCCAAGAACCGTCGCGTAGATATCATTATTAAATAAATCAAACGCGGGGCGAGTAGGGATATGTTGAACAAGAAAATTGCTTTTTTCTGTGCCGGGTTGGTATTGCCGCTTGCGGCGTCAAATGTTTATGCCAAGGAACAATCTCTGGAACAGCGTGTCACACGTCTGGAAAAGATGGCGGACAACCCGGTTTTGATTCAACTCAGCCGACAGTTAGGTGAACAGCAGCGAGAGATTCAAAATCTGCATGATTTGATCGATCGGCTGAATTATCGCTTAAAGCAGCTTTCCGAAAGAGAAGACGGGCGCTATAAGGAATCGGATGACCGGCTGAGCAAACTGGAAACCGCAGCGAAAAAATCCGAGGAAGCCGCAGAAGCTTCTGTAGAGGATTCGGCTGAAACACCAGCGGCAACGAACGAAAAATCGGCATCCTCTAAATCTTCCGGTAAAGCTGAGATTCACCCGGCTACGGCAACCGAATTGAAAGCATACCAAGCAGCGTTCTCGTTGATGAAAGGGTCTAAGTATAAGGAAGCCGCCAAGGCATTTTCTGATTTCAGAAAGACCTATCCACAAAGCAGTCTGGCCAGTAATGCTTCTTATTGGGCTGGAGAAGCCTATCTTGTCTTGAATGAGCAAGAGCAGGGTTTGAAAGCGTTTTCGGATGTTGTGGACACCTATCCGGATTCTTCGAAAGCGCCGGCGGCGTTATTACGTTCGGCAGATACCTTGAAGGATATGGGGAAAAACAAACAAGCCAAGACACAGTACGAGTTGATCCTGAAAAACTATCCCAAGTCTTCCGTTGCTGACAAGGCCAAAATCCGTTTGGGTGGCTTAGGAAAGTAATATGAGCAAGAAAGCCGTTGTTTTATTGTCAGGAGGATTGGACTCGACCACTGTACTTGCCATTGCACAGTCTCAGGGGTATGAATGTCATGCTTTGAGTTTTGACTATGGTCAGCGTCATCAGACGGAGTTAAATGCCGCCATTCGTATTGCCAAGGCGTTTGACGTCGCTTCCCATCGCATCATGCAAATGAATATGAATGCCATCGGCGGATCGGCGTTGACCGATAATGCGATCGATGTGCCGATTTCCGGGGTGGAAGAGAATAAGATTCCGGTGACTTACGTTCCTGCCCGCAACACGGTATTTCTTTCTTATGCGCTGGGGTTGGCCGAAGTGGTCGATGCGGACACGATTTTCATCGGCGTTAACGCCGTCGATTATTCCGGTTACCCTGATTGTCGTCCGGAGTACATCGCCGCTTTTGAAACGCTGGCGAATCTGGCGACGAAAAAAGCGGTGGAAGGACAGAAAATGCATATCGAAACACCATTGATGTCTTTGTCGAAGGCGGAAATCATTCGTAAAGGCATTGAGCTGGGGGTGGATTACGGCTTGACGGTTTCTTGTTACCAAGCCAACGAAAAAGGCGAGGCCTGCGGTGTTTGTGACTCTTGTCGCCTTAGAAAACAAGGGTTTGCAGAGGCCGGTGTCGCTGATCCGACACATTATTATCAGTAGCGATTGAGTCTTTTCCCGACCCGGTTGATCAGCGGTTGCCGGGAAAGGATAAAAAGATTTTGAAAAATTACCAAAATCACTTGCCAATTCCATACCAGCTTGTATAATACGCCCCATTCCAGAGAGGGTCGTTAGCTCAGCTGGTAGAGCAGTTGGCTTTTAACCAATTGGTCGCGCGTTCGAATCGCGCACGACCCACCATTTCACTCACTGAAACGGATTTCTTGGAATTCAGATTTACCTTCACTATCATGGGTCGTTAGCTCAGCTGGTAGAGCAGTTGGCTTTTAACCAATTGGTCGCGCGTTCGAATCGCGCACGACCCACCATTTATCTTTACCAATCTTTCCCTTTATAATCACTTTGCTGAATGACAGACATAAGTTCGGTCTTACCGTGTCTTTGTGTTTGAGGTTTGTTAGGTGATGGATAAAAAACTGCCAGGCTGGGAGTTCTTTATCCGATGATGACGTGACTTAGGTGTGGTTTGCCGAAATTTCCCGTAACTTGTTAACGGCCAATCCGGCCTCGTCGGCGAAAGAAAGGGCGCGAGCCAGTCTGGCGGGAGCGGAGCGCCCCATGCAGCCATGTTGCGGATCGCCTTCGAAAGCTTCCAGCATGCCGGTCATCAGTTTTTCACGGTCGTTTTTCTGACCGGTCAACCAGTCTTGAATGTCTAGAACATCATTTGCCACCGCTTGCATGACCTCGGCGTGATTTTTCGCCAGCTCGGCAACGTTGCCACCGACTTCCAGTCCGGCAATATTGGTGGTGAGGATATAAAGGTTTTTACGAACCAATTCGTAAGCCAGCTCGTCCTGAGTGTCGAGGCGAACACAGGGCAGATCCAAGGTCGACAGCGCATCGAAGATCAATTTGCTGTGCTTGCCGTATACCGGAGATGGAAGCACGACTTTGCTGTCCATTCCTTTTTTCTTTTCAAACCAGACGGAAATGACCGTTGGATCTTGAAGGCCGCTATCTTTCCAGTCTCTCGGCAAGAGTTCATTTTGCAGCAGAATTGCATTTTCCGACCAGGCTTTCGGGCAGTCGGCGATGGTTTGATGAATATCGGCCTCGCCGACCGCAATCAGCACCGCAGTTGGATTCGGATAGGTTTCCGCCATTTTCGACATTTCCATATTGCGTGTGACGGCTTGGACCGGATAGCCCAGTTTCAGGAATCCTCTGGCAAAGACGCTGCCGAGTTCGCCCATCCCGATCACGATAATTGGATTTTGCATAAATGCCCCTTTTTTGTGTTAGATTGTTTTAAAATAGTGCATATTGATTCGCATGGGCTTTTTGACCTTATTCGGTGCAGAAACGTCCGGTTTGAACCGTGACGAATCGGCCCTGCTGAAACGCTTAAATTCGTGAAAAGGGATATTACCAATGAAAGCTGAAAAAGCAAAGTTTACCTGGCACTATTACCTGATGGCCTTTGGGGTGTTGATGGCGCTGATGGCAGCCACGCTATCGGCCTGGGGGAGTGTGGTCAGTGCATTGGCATTCGCGGTTTTGTCTCACCCGGTGATCCGTTTTTCCGGCGTGGGGCGTTTTGTATTTCTGATCCTGTTCGCGATTTTATATGTCTTTGCCTTTCCTGACCCCAGCGTTGTTCAGGAAATGATGGCGACCGATGTCTCCCGATCTTAACCAGCAGAAAGCATTTATGTCGAGCAAAGCTTTAGAAGACTATCTGAAAATTATTTACAAGCTGGAGGAGTTGTCACCTTCGGAGGATAAAGGCGTCAGTACCTCGGCGATTGCCGAAAGACTGGCGATCTCGAAAGCTTCAGTTTCCAATATGCTGAAAAAGCTGGCGGAAAAAGGTCTGATCCGATATGAACCCTATTATGGGGTACGCTTGACCGAGGATGGTTGCAAGATTGCATTGAACATGATTCGTAAGCATCGCATTCTCGAACAGTATCTGGTGGAGCGTCTCGGTTATCTCTGGGATGAAGTTGACGAAGAGGCCGAGATATTGGAGCATGCGATTTCCGATACCCTTGCCAATCGTATGTGGGAAGCTCTGGGCCGACCGACACACGACCCGCATGGCTCACCGATCCCGAACGAAGCTGGAGAAATGGTGGCGCTGAAAATGTCTTCTTTGTCTGAAGTGGAGAGTTCATCGCCGAAGAAGGTGGTGCGTATTCAGAATCGTTCACCTGAAGAGCTACGTTATCTGTCGTCGATCGGTCTGGTGAAAAATGCCGAGGTCAAAGTGCACGAAAAGGCACCGTTCAATGGTCCGCTTTCGATTGAAGTGTCCGGTGAATATCATGCGCTGGATTTCCGTTTAGCCGAGTCTATTTTCGTTTGTTAGGAGTGAATTTTGAATATCAGCAAGATTGAACAAAAAGTGGTCGAATCCGAAATCCTGTCAGGGTTGACCACTTCGGTCGTCTGGATCGATAAAAACGAAAATATTGGCTTTATCAATCTCGCCGCGGCCGAGCTGCTGCAGATCAGCCAGTATCGAGTGATCGGGGTCAACTGGCGCTATATTTTGCCGAAGCTGCTGGACGATATCCATGCCTGCGGAACCGGGCGCCTGACCATTCATGAATACACCATTCGTTTGCCGGACGCCCAGAAAATTCACGTGACCTGTACCATTTCCTACTATGAGATGGACGGAGAAGACGGCTGGCTGATCGAACTCTATAATACCGAACGTCACCACCGGATTGCCGAAGAAGACGAGCGTTGGCATCAATATGAGGCCGGAAATCTGCTAGTGCGGACCCTGGCGCATGAGATCAAGAATCCTCTGGCCGGTATTTACGGTTCGACGCAATTGCTGCGTAAGCGTTTTCCCGATAATGACAAGGCTGAACAGTTCCTCGATATCATTTCCAAAGAAGTGAACCGTCTAAAAGGCTTGGTCGATCGCATGTTGGGGCCGAGAGGCACCGATCAACGTGAATCCCATAATATCCATGAGTTAATCGCCTATGTACTGGATATCATTCAGGGCGAGAAGCCGGGCAATGTTGCGGTCAAGCTGGATTACGATCCGAGTATTCCGGAAATCTCGATGGATTTTGGCGCCATGGTGCAAGCCGTGCTCAATCTGGTCAAAAACGGCATTCAGGCCATGGAAGACCATGGCGGTATGCTGACCATTAGAACCCGGGTTGAATCCAAGTTCACTTTGGGCACCAAAACCTATCCGCTGGTGGCGGTCATCAGTGTCATCGATGAAGGAGAGGGGATCGATCCGGAAGTGTTCGATTCGATCTTTTATCCGATGGTCAGCCGCAAAAAAGAAGGCTCCGGACTTGGGTTGCCGGTGTCACAAAATATTGTCCGTCAACACGGCGGGTTGATTGTCGCCGAAAGCGAGCCGGGTAAAACGGTATTTAATATTTATTTACCTTTTGATCATAACCGAGAGGAATCTCTCAAAAACAGTCGTCAGGAATCATTATGAGTAGTGAAAATACGCCAGAATTTCAAGAACCGGTTGTTTGGATCGTCGATGATGATGCCTCAATCCGATGGGTATTGAATGAAGCATTGGAAGACCGTCCTTATGAGGTGCATGCTTTCGAATCCGCCATTGAAGCGATGAAGCATTTGCAAACGGCACCGCCGACGGTGGTGATTTCCGATGTGCGCATGCCGGAAATGAGCGGTTTGGAATTCATGGAAGAAGTCCATCAATTCGACAAAGCCATTCCCGTCATCATTATGACTGCCCATGCCGACTTGAGTACGGCGGTGAAGTCTTTGCAAAGCAGTGCATTCGAATATCTGCCGAAGCCGTTTGAGATCGACGATGCACTGACGGTCATTGATCGAGCGGTCAAGCGCCATATGTCCGGCGGCAAGAAACCTCGTAAGTCGAAGACCTCGAAGCAGCCGTTGAATATCATCGGTTCTGCGCCGGCGATGCAGGAAGTGTTCCGAATTCTCGGTCGTGTGTCACAACTGGACGTCACGGTTCTGATCAACGGGGAGACCGGGACGGGGAAAGAGTTGGTCGCCCGTGCTCTTTATGAATTGAGCAGCCGTGCCAATCGTCCGTTCGTCGCCATCAACACGGCGGCCATTCCGAGAGACCTGCTGGAGTCTGAATTGTTCGGGCATGAAAAAGGCGCGTTTACCGGTGCTTTGACTCAGCGAGTCGGGCGTTTTGAAGAGGCCAATGGCGGCACCTTGTTCCTGGATGAAATCGGGGATATGCCGGTGGACTTACAGACACGTTTATTGCGGGTGCTGAATGACGGTACCTTCTATCGTGTTGGGGGAAAAACGCCGATCAAGACCGATGTGCGTATCATCGCCGCTACTCACCAGAATATGGCCGAGCTGGTCAAGCAGGGACGTTTCCGTGAGGATTTGCTCTACCGTTTGAATGTCATCCGTATCAAGGTTCCGGCCCTGAGAGAAAGACGCGAGGACATTATTCCAATCCTGCGTTATTACCTGTCGGAGGAGGCGAAAACCTACGGTCTTGAAGAAAAGCAACTCAGCCGACCAGTGGAGAAATACCTGGAAAGCTTGCCTTGGCCGGGGAACGTACGCCAGATTCGCAGTCTGTGTACCTGGTTGACGATTATGGCGCCGGATAAAACTGTGCATCTGGAAGACTTGCCGCTGGAGTTGAAATCCGGTGCGGTCAGTGAAACTGCCGCCAGTAGCTCAGGGGCAGAAGGGGATTGGCAAGCGGCACTCCAGCAATGGGCGGAAGCCTTTTTGGCTTCGGGAAAAAGCGGTCTGCACACCGCGGCCGAGCCGATGTTCGAGAAGGTGCTGATCGATGTGGCGATGCGCAGCAGTATGAATC
>JAWVWZ010000087.1:0-6661 GCA_033723505.1 Hydrogenovibrio sp. | reverse complement strand
GAGAGACGTGAATACGATTTCGATGCCTTAACGCTTGAACAGATGAATGAAGATCCTTTCAAGCAGTTCTCCAAGTGGATGGATTTCGCTCTGCAGCAACCTCAGATCAAAGATGCAACCGCCATGTCCGTCGCGACCGTCAGCGCAGACGGTCAACCCCATAGTCGCGTTGTATTGTTAAAGGGGTTCTCCCATGACGGCTTTGTCTTCTATACCAGTTATGACAGTGACAAAGGACACCAGATCGAAGCCAATCCCAGAGCGGCTTTATTGTTTTTCTGGCCGGAACTCGATCGACAAATTCGTATCGAAGGGCAACTTGAAAAACTCCCGGCAGAGGCATCGGAAATCTACTTTCACAACCGTCCAAGAGACAGTCAATTGGCGGCCTATATTTCCAAGCAAAGCCACGTAGTCGAAGACCGGGCGACCCTGGAAACCCGACTGGCCGAGGCGGCAGAAAAGTTCGACGGACAAGACATTCCCAAACCTGATAGCTGGGGCGGCTATCGCCTGAACGCTCATCATTTCGAATTCTGGCAAGGCCGCCCCAGTCGGTTGCATGATCGATTCCGCTATACCATGATTGATCGTCTCTCCTGGCAAATTGATCGTCTCTCGCCATAACACCGATATGAACAAAGACATTCAACTGGAAAACTCCTGGCTATCTCAACTGGAACAAGAGTTCGAGCAGCCATATATGCAACAACTGAAAGCTTTTCTATTGTCGGAAAAACAGCAAGGCAAACAAATCCTGCCCAAAGGCAGCTTATGGTTCAACGCCTTGAACTCGACCCCCTTCGATCAGGTAAAAGTAGTGATTCTGGGTCAGGATCCCTACCCGACCCCCGGGCATGCCCACGGATTGAGCTTTTCTGTATTGCCGGATGTCCAGCCCCTGCCGAAGTCGCTATTGAACATCAACAAGGAATTACTGGACGACCTGGGTGTGGATAACCGACATTGCGGCTATTTACAACCCTGGGCCGATCAAGGAGTCCTTCTGCTGAATGCCGTACTGACCGTTGAAGCCGGCAAGCCGGGAGCACACCAAAACAAAGGGTGGGAAAAATTTACCGATGTCATCGTGCACAAACTGGCGGAACAACGCGACCATCTGATATTCATCTTATGGGGCGCTTATGCACAGAAAAAAGGAAAATTTATCGACCGAGAAAAACATTTAGTGCTTGAAAGCCCACACCCTTCTCCGCTTTCCGCCTACCGTGGTTTTTTTGGCAGCAAACCCTTTTCCAAATCCAACACCTATCTGCAAAACATCGGGAAAAGCCCTATAAACTGGCAACTCCCGCCAGTCTGACACTTTTTCCTTTTTGTGCCAGCGCCCTCTTTTCCGCTGGACACATTCAGTCTTTCTCAACCAAAACCGGGATATCCCCTATAAAAACCGGTCTTTTTCTACTAAGGAAATGCCATTTTTCCTATGCTAGACTTGCTTCAAGAACCTTAAAAATACGTATAAATATTATAAATAAGACACAATTATGAGCACATCTAACAAGAATAACGGCTGGTGGAGCCGTATCAAAATTTCCACCCTGAGCACGATATTACTGGTGATGATGGCTGGCGCCGGCGTCTTCTTCACCTCTGCATTCAGCTTACTGCACAGCGATATCAACCAAATACTCCAGAGCTGGCACTCGATTCATGACCTGATAAACAATTCCGATACTCTGAGCGCTTCGTCCAGCATGCAAAACAACAGCCAGCATCTGCAACAATTAATTGAAAGTGCATTGACGTTGACCGAATACTTTATCGTTGCGGTTTTAATCGCAGTCGGTGCCTTTTTTATCCTGATGTATGCCACGCTGGTCGGCAAGATTGTCAAACCGGTCAAACAAATGGAAAAAGGCATTCTGGAGATTACCTCCTCCAATGACTTCTCCAAAGTGCTTGAAGTGAAGCATCAGGATGAGGTCGGACAAATGATTAACTGCTTCAATGGCCTGACTTCAGATTTGAAAAGTGTCTTCGATCGTATCAATATCAGTCTGGAAAAAGTTTCCCACGGCGACTTCAGCCAAAGATGTACCTTAAACGTTCGTGGCGACCTATTGATCCTGAGAGACAGAGTCAATTCGTCGGTCGACAGTGTCGAAAACACCATGAATGCACTCGGGCATATCGCTGACGCCATTGGGAAAGGCGACTTCTCGGCTCGGATGGATGATCAAATCGAAGGTGAAATACGCTATAAGGTCAATACGGCAATGGCCAGCATGGACTCGATCACCAAACAGGTCAACCAGGTCATGCAGCGTGTAATGAACGCCGATTTCAGTCAGCGCGTCACTGTCGAAGCCAATGGCCAAATGGCGGAATTGAAGGATTATATCAATGCCGCTGTCGAGGAAATCGCATCCAGTATCGAAGCGCTGAACCTCTCGATGCATCATTTAAGCCAAGGAGATTTGTCTTACCGAATGGAGAAGACCTTTAGTGGGGACTTAAAAACCCTCCAGGAGAACCTGGACGATGCCCTGCACCAACTGAGCGACTCCATTTCGCAAGTCATTCAAACCTCGGGCGATGTCGTCAACGGATCTCTGCAGATTTCTCAAGGCAACGATAATCTGTCTGACCGGACACAATCTCAAGCCGCATCACTGGAAGAGACGGCTTCCGCCGTTGAACAGATTACGGCGACCGTACAACAGACTTCGGAACATGCACAGCGGGCGCATGAACTGTCCTCCGATACCATGTCGCTCGCACAGGATGGCAAGGAGGTCATGGAACAATCCGTTACTTCCATGTCGCACATACAAACATCCAGCGAACGTATCAGCGACATCATTTCCCTGATCGACAGCATTGCCTTCCAAACCAATCTGCTGGCATTAAATGCCGCTGTCGAAGCCGCTCGTGCCGGGGAGCACGGAAGAGGCTTCGCAGTGGTCGCCAGCGAAGTTAGAAGCCTGGCCGGAAAATCGTCCGAAGCCGCAAACGACATCCGTCGGCTAATCGATGAGGTAGTGGAAAATGTCAATCGGGGAGCTGACCAGTTAAACACCACCAATGAAGCCTTCGACCGCATAAATCAAGGCGTGCAGACAGTCAATGAAATCGTGGCGGAAATCACCACCAGCGCGAAAGAACAGGCAGGTGGCATCGCTCAGGTCAATCAAGCAATCGGACAGCTTGACAGTGCTGTTCAACAAAATGCTGCACTGGTAGAAGAAACCGCGGCCAATGCAACCCAGTTAACGGAACAGGCCAATCGCCTGAAGCAAGGAGTGGCCAGATTCAAAGTGGAAAGGAATGTCCTTCAAATGCGCCCGAAGCTTATTCAAAAAGCCTGATGCTCTAATCGTTTTCTTACTGGGAGAAGTTGGCGGTAATCACGATTTTAATCCGCCGATTTTCTGCCCGCCCTTCAGGTGTTTCATTTGAAACGATCGGTCGGTATTCGCCATACCCTGCAATACCGAAAAGATCCGTCGAAAAGCCGGTTGCATCGTGCAACACCTGCATCACCGACTCGGCTCGCATCGTACTCAAAAACCAGTTATTTCTTAACCGGGACTCCGGATTGATTCGGGCATTGTCGGTATACCCGGCCACCGAAATTTCGCGATGCAAAATCAGCCCTTGTTTTCGAGCATCATAGGCAATACCGGCTGGCAGAACCTGGCCGTCATCAGCGGCAAGCAAGGAAACTTTTTTCAAAGCCTGACCCACACGGTTCAATTCTTTTTTCAAACCCTCGGAAGGGTCAAAACCGCCTTTTACGAAAGCATTGTCATTATGAATATTGATTTCGACGCCTAACGCGGTTCTTTCAATCGAGACATACTCGGCTTGACGCATTTGATCTGTCAACTGGACACTGATGGTATCTAAGTCTGTTTCCAGCCACTTCTGAATTTTGGAGATTTCCCCTTTATTCAAAACCAGCATCAGAATAAAAAAAGTAATCAGCAAGGTGACCATATCTCCGAAGGAGAGCAGCCAACCCGATTTCACTCTTTCCGACTTAATACTCATTGAACGGCTCCTTTCGGCACCAGTTGCGGTAGGATATAAATTTCCACCCGTCGGTTGAGCGGATCCAGCGGGTTATCACTGATCGGACGAAAACTCCCGTAGCCGGCAATCGCAAAATACACGCCCGGCAAATGCGTATAAAGTTTGATAAAATTCATGATCGAATAGGCTCTGAAGCCACTGAGTTCAATGTTCGACTGATAGAGTGCTGTTTTCGCCAAACGGGAGGCATCGGTATGCCCCTCTACCCGCAAGCTCATAATCAACTTTTGGTTTTCGGGCACCGGGATATAGCGCAGTAATTTAGGGTGACGTTCGAAGAACGCGTCAAGCTGCACTTCTTTTAATAGCCTCACCAACCGATTCAGATAGGGCAGAAAGTAGGGGTTGATTTTGGCCCGTGCCGGCGCGAACAATTGTTGATTCGAAAACAAGGACGGATCGAAAGTCAGCTTGACCCCTTTGGCAACGGTATTTTCAACATTCAGCCACGTCAGCCCTTCCTGTTCTTTCTGATATACGATTTCCTGATACAACAAGTTAATCGCTTTCTGGTAATTTCGCTTCTCTGCATTCGATTCAATCCCGATAATGGCAATCATAATGACAAAGAGTGCCAGTAATGAAGTGAACAACGCGATAAAGACAATTTGCGTCGAGCGAAACCGTTTCAACTGAAGCAACGCACTTGGATCGGCTTCCGACTGTCCGGGACCCGAGTTCTCTTTCGCAAGCAATCGACTCATGGTGCCTCCTAGTGTAGAACCAGATCCAGTTTTTGCTTGGTTTTGTGATTCACATAAGACAACAGACTTTCTTTCATCAACAAAGGAGACTGCTGTTCTTTTAAGCCAAGCACCCCCTGAATAATGATCTCATCCTTGATGAATTCGGAGTCAGAAAGCACTTTCAACTTTCCCGCCATCGGGATAAACAGAAAATTGGCGAACAGCACGCCATAAAAGGTTGTCACCAAAGCCAAGCCCATTCCCGCCAGCAAGGTATTCAACATGTCTTCCGATTGGCCTGCAACCGCTGCTGCATCTTGAGCACTGACCTGAGAAGTCATCATCATAATCAACCCCATCACCGTTCCCATCATCCCGAAGGCTGGCGCATAGGAGGCCATATTATTGAAGATATCCTGGCAATTGAGGTGACGAATACGCATGGCATTCAGGTGATTTTCGAGACTGAGCTTCAACAGTTTCTCATCGCGATAAACCATCATTTCGGTTAGGGCAAACACCAAAAAAGAGTCGCTCTGACCATCGATTTCTTTTTCGAGCGCCAAAGGCCCTTTACTGTGAGAGATATGGGAAAGGTAAAGAAGTTGTTCGATGGTGTCGGCAGCGGAGGACGGTTCTGCCGTAAAGACCTTGCCGACCCCTTTGAAGAAGCACAGCATTTGATTGAGAGGATAGTTGATAAAAGCAGCGGCGAAAGTTCCGCCGAGCACCACCAGCACAGCCTGCCAATTGAAAAAGGCGGACAATATCTGACCCGACTTAAAATCGACCATGTTCAATAGAACGATGATCAATCCTAACAGAATGCCGATTGCGCTCGATAATTTGCTCATTTAACTCCGGTTATCGACACCTCCTTTCGATTTGTGCTTGGAATCCAATTCCAGGTGTCGATTCAACCAATCCTCTAATTTCGTATTAATCTCTTCAACGGTCATCTCCCCCGCCTTAAACGGTGGACTGATATATACGTCGATTTTGCCCGGATAGACTAAAAAACTTCCGGAAGGCCAGCAATGTCCGGCATTATGGGCAACCAGATAAGTCAGAGCCTGTGACTTCTGGGCAAGTAATGCTCCCCCGGCATTAATCTTGCCTTTCTTACCGGCTTTCATACGGGTACCTTCCGGGAAGATCACAACCCAGATCCCTTTTGCCAACTTATCCATCCCTAGATCAATAACCTGTTTCATGGCTCGGCGACCGGCATTGCGATTAATCGCAATCGGCCCCATCATTTTCAGTCCCCAGCCAAAAAACGGCACTTTGAGCAATTCCTGCTTCAAAACAAACGTTTGTCTTGGGAAGAATTCCTGAAAAGCGAATGTCTCCCAAGCAGACTCATGTCTAGCAAGGATTAAGCCAGCTTGAGACTTATCCACATTTTCCGCACCATGAACCTCATACCGGACGCCACAGGTCCATTTCAACCAACGAATATTCCATCTGGCCCATAAGTGAATATAGCCATAGCGAGCTTTTGCGGATGCCAACCATAACACCTGCGACGTAGTCACAAAGAAGACCAAGGCCGTGATTTGACCTACGTAGAATAAAACGGAACGGAAATAGGTGATTAGTTTCATAACAATTCTTCCACGGCGGCCAATAAATTGTCAAAAACGGGAATCTCTTTCAGGTCATCGGCATGTTTTGCCAAAGTACGCTCCCCCTTGCCGGTCTTGACCAGAATCGGGCGCATTCCCATCGCATGAGCAACCTGCATATCGCCATAACTGTCGCCGATCATCGGTGCGCCCGCCAAATCCACATCAAAGCGGTTTTGAATGGCTTGCAGCATACCGGTTTTCGGTTTTCGACAGGGCGTATTGTCGTCCGCCACATAGGGAGAATAATTGATCCAGTCGACACTCACCCCTTTTTCAGCTAAGAGG
>JAWVWZ010000086.1:0-6692 GCA_033723505.1 Hydrogenovibrio sp. | reverse complement strand
CTGCCCACGCTTCTTGCTGCCGATGGCCTCCAAGGATTTTCTAGGATAAACGACGGGCAACCCAAACCAGTCAGAATCTGAAGGCGCCCCCCCGAGCTCTTCCCAAAAAGCGTCATAGGAAAATGCGATTTTCTGCATGGATTTCTCTTCATTCTGATAAACGTGAGCGTGGCTGGAAATCCCTTGTATAGAGTCAATCTTGAGCTTTTGAGCTAGAAGCGTCAAACAGTAGTATAAAAAATTTTGAGGCCTCAAGCCCGATGTCTGCTTGGTAAACCATTTATTCAGCTCCAAAAAACCCTTCATCCCCTGAATCCCACCAATCCAAATCGTATTATCGGAAAACAGAAAGTGAATATAGTAGGCTTCTTCACGATCAACAATCAGTTTCAGCGACAACTGTCCCTCAAAACGCATTCGATGGTCGTACTGCAATAGAACCTCTACCTGCCTACCCTCCAGGTCGAATGCGACCAGAGTGACACCTCGGTCAAACAGAGCCTGTATTTGTTCGAAAGAAAAATGCCTGTGCATAAAACGATAATGCTCGACAATTCTTTTTTGGCGTAAGGCCAAATCTTCTCCGACTGCCATAAAAGCATGCATACGACACATATAATAGATAAAAGGGTGCAATGCCAAAATATCCGACATGCCTTCCTGTTCAAACGCGGCATCCAAATCACAGATCCAGCTTTGTTTGATTCTGAACCAGAAAGCCGCTTTTATTTTTTTCAACAGAGACGGCTCGTTTTGGCTGAAACACTTCAAGGCTTTGCGATAACAACTCAAGTCAGGCACCCTTATTTCGACAATTCTGTGCATAAAGCACGGCACTGAAAACAATAAACAAAACAGAAGTCGGGTGTGCCAGTAACAGTGAATCAGACAGCATTATCATCGCTATGAAGACAAGAAATGCCCACCGGTAGTACCTGTAATCATCCTCGATTCTATCGGTTGCTTTGATTGCGGCCCAGAAGATAGCCAACAGGCTCAACAGCCCAATGACGCCCAAAGCCCCTAGCTGATAAAGATACTGATTGTGGGGGTGTGAGTGCCCGTCTTTACCAGCAACCATTTTAAAGACGGCATCAGGACCGACATACTTTGTATAATCTTCCGGAAAGTCACCGACCCCACTGCCGAGCAACACTTCATCCAAAGGCCGATCGAAAGACAGCTTAATGGTATTCACATACATCTGCACACGATAGGAGACGGATCCATGAGACTGCGGGGTATACTCTTGAACCTCTTTTACGGCCATATCCACCCGAGATTGAAACAACGGACTTAAATTATAAGCAAGTGCAAAGACGCCACCTGTGAAGACGCAGGCAAGCACAACGCCTTTTAACAACTGCTTATGAAGACTAAAGTACTGTAGAAACAATAAACCGATAATGACGAAGTAAGTTACCTGACCGCCTCGACCACCAGTAATAAACATATTAATGGTCATGGTCGTGATAAAAAAACCATATACCAGTTTTAATGCAACTGAATGTTTTTCAAAGAAAAACGCATACATCAACAAATAGATTGCCCATGCAAGCATCGGATTGTATTCAATATGGTTATAAAACGGGGTTGGATCATGGGGAGAGACACCGGAAATATGAATGACTTCCAGCCAAACCAAATAAGAAACTATTTCGGTAAAAGTCACCCCAAAAATAAAGGCACTTAGGTAATACCTTAAATATTTATGCCGAACCGCCATAAAAACAAACGGAAACATCAGATAAAGCATATGTCGCTCGACCATGTGGATGCCCCACTCCTGATTGGCCGACCAAAGAAGAGAGGCGGGATACCAAACCAAATACACCAAAAACGCCCAGAAAATCGGCTGAGACTTTACCCTTTCCCAGCTTTGGCGATACTCGCCCTGCCACAACCAGACAATAATCAAAAGCACGCCCAATAGATTCGGTGCCGCTGGAGAAATGGGAATAAAAAATAAAATCCCGAGAATCAACGTCAATTGAATTTTTTCGACCCACATCGCCTTCGACATATTAAACAGAGTCGTTCCTGTCATCATTTAAATCCTTTTATCACATCCAAAACATCGTTTGCACTTAACCCTTGCATAGATAACTCTTCTTCTTTCCCTGAGCGGAATCGCTTAAGGTATAAATGTGCAACCGGGGAAACCAAAAAACGAACATTACATCCCAAAGCACCGATTTTTTTGGGATCAGTCACTCGATAAAGCACCACCATCGGCACCTCCAGCGCGGCTGCCACGTGTGATAAACCGGTATCGACGGACACTACGCCTTCTGCAAACTTCAGTAAACGTGCCATCTCATTCAAAGACAGTTTCTGATCAGGTACTCGAATTAACGACCGACTTTCCGGCAATACTTTTGTAACTTCAGTCTGAATCCTCAGTGCTCTCGACCTTTCTTCAGCCGTTCCCCAAGGAAGAACAATCTGCTTTCCCTGTTGCGCCAGAGAAACCGCCAGATCATGCCAACAACTCTCCGGCCAAAACTTGGTTTGCCAGGTTGTTCCATGTAAGAAGACGTAATAAGACGTACCTTCTGTCAGTGCTTGAAGAGGTCGCCAGGAAGCAGTATCCAAGTGATATTCGGGAGAAGAGGATGACGCTTCATATCCTAGTGCCTGAGCGAACAATCGCCTTAACCGCTCAATGGCATGTAGATGTTTTTCGACGAAAAATTTTTGATCATAAAACAAGGAGGCCAACGATTCTCGAGCAGAGCGCCAGTCCAGACCAGCTACCGGCCCATGAATCTTGCGTCCGACCCAGGCACTTTTGAGCAGCCCTTGAGCATCCAGAATCAGATCATAATCATTTTGATTTACCTGTTGAAAGAACTGCTGAATCTCTTTCCTGAAACGGAAAGGATGTCTGCGCCACTTCCGCAATTCAATTGAAAAAACATGATCCACAACAGGGTGCCAGGCAGGAATTTCGGAGAAGGTCTTTTCGACAATCCAGTCGACTTTCAAGTCAGGAATATTTTTCATCGCATCGGTTAAAGCCGGAAACGTATGAAAAACATCCCCCATGGAGGACATTTTGATCAGCAAAATGCGCATAGTGTCGACGTTATTTTGTAAAGTTCAGTACAGTAGGATTCTCCGACAGCCAGGTCAGATACTTCTTGACACCTTCGGCAACGGTATTGAATTCTCCTTGATAGCCTGCCTCTCTCAGCTTGGTATTATCCGCTTGTGTAAAGCTTTGGTAGGCGCCTTTCAAGTGCTCCGGAAATGGAATATATTCAATTTCCCCTTTACCATGAAAATCAATGACCGCTTCTGCGATATGCTTAAACGGCTCGGCTGCCGCAGGCCCCAAATTGAAAATGCCCGATTTATCCGGATTTGCCATGAACCATAAGTTAACATTCACCACATCTTCGATATAAACAAAATCACGGGTCTGCATACCGGCATCATAGCCATCATACGGACCGAAAAGCTTCAGGGTTTCCCCCGCCAGCACCTGATTATGCAGTTTAAAGGCAACGCTCGCCATATCCCCCTTATGCTGTTCGCGAGGACCATAAACATTAAAATAGCGAAACCCAACCACCTGACTTTCTGCATGCGGCAGAATGCGTCTGACATATTGATCGAACTGGAATTTTGAAAACCCATAGACATTTAGCGGCTTTTCATATTCTCTTTCTTCGATAAAGTTCGGGCCGTCACCGTAAACCGATGCCGAGGATGCATAAAGGAAAGGAATTTTTCGATTCAGACAGAAATTCAACAAGTCCTTGGAATACTCGTAGTTATTGTCCATCATAAACTTGCCGTCCCACTCAGTGGTCGCCGAACAAGCGCCCTCATGGAAGATGCATTCAATCTCAGGCAAACCTTCTTCAGCAAAAATCCGAGACTGGAAGTCCTCTTTATCCAAATAATCGGCAAAATCACAATCAGCAAGGTTAATGAATTTCTTGCCATTTTTAAGGTTATCCACAACCAGAATATCAGTTCGTCCCGCTTCATTCAGCGCCTTGACAATATTAGAACCGATAAACCCGGCACCCCCTGTGACAACAATCATATGCTTTCCTTAAAATTCAGCCAGTTTCAATAAATCTCAAATTTTACCACTTATTCAACCATTTTGTGCCGAGATAATTCGCATATCCCGCAAGCAAACAGGTAAAATACCACGCAACTTTAAAATTAAAATGCCAAACCCTTTATATGCATAAGCTACACACAAAATGGGGCCGATTCCTTGCTCACCTGGAAGCTTGGTTTGTCGACCATGAAGTCTTAAGGCTTTTTTACCGCAACTTTCACAAAATCGGCGATCAAGCCTATCGCAGCAACCATCCCTCGCCAAGTTTTATCAAAAAGTTAAAACGCGATTATGGCATCAAAACCATTATCAATTTGAGAGGGGCAAACCAGACCGGGCAATACCTACTCGAAAAGGAAGCCTGTGAAAAAAATGACATCAAATTAATATCGATTCCTTTTTCGTCAAGATCTGCTCCTTGGCCGGAAGACATTCACGATCTGTTCAATGCACTGGACGAAGCACAATACCCGATCTTAATACACTGCAAATCCGGTTCCGACCGCGCAGGTATCGGCAGTGTGCTTTACGAATTCTACGTAAAACACCTCCCCATGCATGAAAGCAAACAGTTAAGCTTGAAGTACGGCCACTTCAAAAGCTCGGAAACCGGCGTGCTCGACTATTTCGTTAAGAAATGGACGGAGTTTCACCGACAACACCCCGACACGCCTTTTATGGAATGGGTGGACAAAATTTACGATTACAAACAAGTTAACCAGGAATTCAAGAGCTCGAAATGGACGAGTTTCCTTGTCAATAAAATTCTGCACAGAGAGTAACACTAGGCAAAACCATGAATAAAACCCCGACCCTGCAGCTTTACACCAGATTGCTCCAATTTGTTAAGCCTTACTGGAAAACGATCGGTTTCATGCTACTCGCATTGATCGTTGCTGCGGGAATGGAACCGATGATGCCGGCACTGCTCAAACCGCTGGTTGACGACAGCTTGATCGCAAAAGATCCTCAGGCGATTATACAAATCCCTCTGTTACTTTTGATCGTATTCATCATTAAAGGCTTCGCAGAATATGCCAGCAAGGTACTGAGTGAATGGATTGCTCATAAAGCGATTCTCGACATTCGTTTCGCAATGTTCAAAAAGCTCAATCAACTTCCCTTGGCGACTTATCATAAATATACCTCCGGCCAACTGATCTCCAAACTGACATACGACGTACTCCAAGTCGGCAACACCCTCAGTGAAGCCTGGATTATTGTCATTCGCGATATCCTGATTATCTTGGGGCTACTCGGTTTTTTGTTTTACACCTCCTGGCAACTCACTCTTATGATCTTGCTCATCGGCCCCGTCATTGGCATTATCATCGATCGAGCCAGTAAACTCATGAGAGGTTCCAGCACCGAAATGCAAAACAGCATGGGCGCCATGACCCATTCGCTCGAAGAAGGAATTAACGCTCATAAGGACATCAAAATCTACGGTGCCGAAGCTTATGAAGAAAATCGCTTCTACCAAGTCGCTGAGAACCTACGTCGCCATACCATGGCCGTCATAAAAGTCTCTGCCGCCAATGTCCCCCTGGTTCAGGTTTTGGCGGCTTTTGCACTGGCCGCTGTGCTTTATGTTATTTCACTCATGTCGGCACAAAATCTATTCACCCCCGGCGAATTAATCGCCTTCATCACCGCCATGGCCATGATCTTCGAGCCTATTCGCAGACTGACCAACATCAACGAAACGATTCAAAAAGGGATGGCAGCGGCGCATAGCATCTTCGAACTATTAGACCTGCCGGACGAGGAAAACACTGGAAGCAAGACACTTGGAGAAATCAAACAAAATATTAGTTTCCAGAACGTCACTTTTCAGTACGAATCGTCGCATGCCCCAGCTCTGGCCGACTTTTCCGTCGACTTTCCTCTCAACAAAACAACCGCACTGGTCGGCGAGTCCGGATCTGGAAAAACAACCATCGCCAACCTGATAACACGGTTCTACCGCGTCAATCAGGGCGAAATCATGGTCGATGGCACGAACATCAACGATTTCGAACTCCATTCTCTACGAGATAAAATCGCTTTTGTCAGCCAAGACGTCGTCCTGTTTAACGACACTATCCGAGCCAACATTTCCTATGGAAACCAGGAGATCGACGAATCACAACTGATCGCCGCAGCGAAATCGGCTCATGCTTGGGAGTTCATTCAAACCCTGCCTGAAGGTTTGGACACCGTTATTGGGGATAACGGTTCAAAGCTGTCCGGCGGGCAAAGACAACGTCTGGTCATCGCCAGAGCCTTCCTGAAGAACGCTCCGATATTAATCATGGACGAAGCCACTTCCGCACTCGACAACCAGTCCGAACAAATGATTCAACAGGCCATGGAAGAACTTCGTCAGAATCGAACGGTGATTTTGATTGCACACCGGCTCAGCACAATTGAAAATGCCGACAAGATCGTGGTATTGGAAAATGGTACACTGAAAGAACAAGGCAGCCATCAAGACCTGATTCAGAAAAACGGCGTCTATGCCGGTCTATACCAAAAGGGTTCTTTAAATGAGTCAACTGAGCCAAACAAGTAAAGAGTCATTACAATTTAAAACCGCATTTCTGCATCCCCGCTTTTGGGGAATATGGCT
>JAWVWZ010000085.1:0-6716 GCA_033723505.1 Hydrogenovibrio sp. | reverse complement strand
TGACTGGTTCCTGGGCTTTATCTCTGCAGTGGCTTTCGCAACAATCCTTGCGGTAGTTTCCGGGCTGACTTTGGCTGGGGCGTCTGCGATTTCGCATGACATCTACGCGAACGTCATCAACCCGAATGCAACGGAAGAGCAAGAAACCAAAGTGGCGAAAGGCGCGACTTTTGTCATCGGTGCTTTGGCGATTATCTTCGGGATCGGCTTTAAAGATCAGAACATCGCATTCGTGGTGGCGCTGGCCTTTACAATCGCGGCATCCGCTAACTTCCCGGTTTTGATCATGTCGATGTATTGGAAAGACATGACCACTCGCGGTGCGGTCATCGGTGGCTGGCTGGGTCTGATCTCTGCAGTTGTGGCTGTTGTGGTCGGTCCGGTTGTCTGGACGCAAATCCTGGGAATGGGTGATCCTTTGGTGCCTTATAAGTTCCCTGCATTGTTCACGGTGGTCATTGCCTTTATCGGTATCTGGTTCTTCTCGATCACAGATAAATCCGAAAGAGCGAAAATTGACCGCGAAGCGTTTGAAGGACAGTTTATTCGTTCTCAAACCGGTATTGGTGCCGAAGGTGCTGCCGAGCATTAATCCAATGAATCTATTCACGATGATTCGTTGAATTATGGTAAAAAGGGGAGGCTTCGGCCTCCTTTTTTATTTTAAGGGAATCCCTATGAATGGACCTCAAACTCAATTTCTACAGCAGTTAGCCCCTTTTTCCACTTTGCCGGAAGCACGATTGCAGGCAGTGGCAGAATCCATGGATGTGGTGTATTTTCCTTTAGGGTCGAAAATCGAAATCGATCCGGAATCGACTCTAAAGGAAAGTAGTGCGCTCTACTTCGTTATCAAAGGCAAAATTGCCGAGTATGATGCCGACGGCAGGCAAAGAGCGCTGTATGCGCATCATACTTTTTTTGGTGAATCCGTCTTGCTCAAGCGGGAACCTGCTCTGACTTACGTCGTCAAAGAAGAAGCGATCGTCTATCGTTTAACGGCGTCGGTGTTTCTTGAGTTGATCGAAATACCGCAAATCGCCAATTATTTTTCCGATGACATTACCTTTAAACTGGATCAGTTTCATAAAAATCTGCAAATCGCCTCATCCAGCGAGGCTCTTATGGGAGTCGTTGAGGATGCGCCCCAGCACGCTTTGGTTCAGGTGGCTGCGCAGACGTCGATTCAAGCTTGTGTGCAACAAATGGTGGCCGAAAATGTCGATGCGGCCGTGGTGGTGTTCGACGAAACAGGGGATGACCGTTATGGAATCGTGACCTCAACCGATTTGTTGAGGAAGCTGGCCATCGAGGGGAACCCTTTGACATCGGCTGTCGGTGAAATCGCTGTGCGCCCGGTGATTACCGTCCATCAGCTCGACTATCTGTTCAATGCGCTGCTGAAGATGACGCGATATCATATCAATCGTTTAGTGGTGCGAAACGATGAGGGGCCCGTCGGCATTCTGCATCAAAAAGACCTGATGAGCTTGTTTGCGACTCAATCGGGCTTGGCGGTGTTTAATATACAGCAGGCTTCCACACTGGATGAATTGAAAGCGGTCATTGAGCAGGTAGATGAGTTGATCATCAGCCTGAATCATCGAGGTGTCAAAACCCACTATATCGCCAAACTGGTCACCGAAATTCATCGGAAGGTGTTCCAGAAGGTGTTCGAGTCGCTGTTGCCGTCTTCCGAGTTGCAACAGGGGTGTTTGATTGTCATGGGGAGCGAGGGCCGGGCGGAGCAGGTGATGCGAACGGATCAGGACAATGCTTTGATTTTACCGGTGCTGAATGCCGAAGCCCCCAGCCTGGCAGATTCTGTAACCGATTTTACCCGCAGGTTTACCGCTTCTTTAGTCGAACTGGGGTTTCCTGAGTGTCCGGGAGAAATCATGGTGTCGAACCCTGTTTGGACGAAGCCTTATGATGCGTTTATCGCGCAATTGAAAGAATGGATGAATCGAGGAGATGAACAGAGTTTTATGCATCTTTCGATCTTCTTTGATGCCGAAGCGGTACTGGGAGATGCCTCTTTGCTGCGGGATGCGAAACAGCGGCTGGTGAATTGGGCGCAGGATTATCCGCAGTTTTTACGCCACTTGGCCAAACCGGTGTTACAGTTTGATACGCCAATCAGTTTTTTCGGTCAGCTCGTCTCCGAAAAAGACAGTAAGCAGCCGATGCTCGATATTAAAAAGGGCGGTATTTTTCCGATCGTGCATGGGGTGCGCTGTCTGGCGTTGGAAAAAAATATCGAACAGACCAATACCCATTGGCGAATCAAGGTGTTGATGGATCAAGGCTTTTTCTCGGAGGCCTTCGGTCATGAATTGGGAGAGACGTTGAATTTTTTCAATACGCTGCGCCTGGAAAGTATGATCGAGCAAAAAAAGCTGGGGCAGCCAATGACCAATAAAATTGACCTGACCCAGCTTTCCAGTATTCAGCAAGACCTGTTGAAAGACGGGTTAAGTGTGGTCAACCGCTTTAAAAAAATGCTGACCTATCATTTCAAACTGGAAAGCCTATTGTAGTCTCGGGCAATCGGAGGGTAAGCGATTGATTCAAACACTCTATCAGAAATGGCAGAAGTCGCGGTTGAAGAGACCGGAGTTTGCTTTTCTATTCGACCGGGACGATGATCGGGAACGGGTGTGCTTCGATTGTGAAACGTCCGGCTTGAACCCTAAAAAAGATAAGATTCTGTCGCTATCGGCCATCAAGATCGTCGGCGATGAAATTCTGGCGAGTCAGAGTCTGAACCTGGCATTCAAGCAGCCGATCGAAATCGGCGAGGCCAGTATCAAAGTGCATCAGATTCGCAATCTGGATATGTCGCAAGGGCTTGAACCGCAAGCGGCGATTGAGCAGTTCCTGCATTTTATCGGCGGCAGGCCATTGGTCGGTTATTATCTGGCATTCGATGTCGAGATGGTGAATCAATTGATTCGCCCTTGGCTGGGAATTAGCTTGCCGAACCCGCAAATCGAAGTTTCGCGGTTGTACTATGATTTCAAACAATCTTCTGTTTATTTGCGCCGTCCGGAAAATGAGATCGATTTATCTTTCGACGCGATCCTGAAAGATCTGGCGTTACCCAATTTAGGCCAGCATGATGCATTTAATGATGCATTGATGACCGCATTGATATACATTAAGCTCAACTCCTTAAAAAAACTTAAACAAAAATAAGTGTTTGCATTGAAAAGGCTGGGGTTAAGCCTTATAATGCTTTCAGTTTTTTAAATCTACTTAACAGAGAATGAAGTGGTTTAGTGGCCAGACGTCATGATTGACGGAATCTCTGAACCTTCATCCTGATTAAATTTAAAAACCCCGTATTTACGGGGTTTTTTGTTTTTAGAAATAAGGAAAGTCAGTGGCTTTAGAAGAAAAAATTGAGCAGTTATTGGCGCCGACCATTGAATCCATGGGGTTCGATTTTTGGGGGGTTGAGTACCTGCCGGCCGGTAAACACTCGACCTTAAGGGTTTATATTGATAAGCCCGAAGGCGTGACGGTAGATGATTGTGGTCAGGTCAGCCGTCAGGTCAGTGCGATCATGGATGTTGAAGATCCGATCGCCAATGCCTATATGTTGGAAGTTTCATCGCCTGGACTGGATCGACCTTTAATGAAACCAGAACAGTTTAAGGCTTACGAGAACAGTCTTGTTCAGGTCAGAACGTCGAGCCCGGTCATGGGGCGTAAGCGCTTTAAAGGCCCGATGGTTAAAGTCAACGACCAGGGCATTGAGGTAGAAGTCGATAATGAAATTTATGAAATCGACTTCGCCTTGATCGATAAGGCCAATGTGGTTCCGGAATTTTAATCCGGCCGAAAACTGAATATTGAAAGAATAGTTATATTAACAATCTCCGATTTTGAGGAATGCTGAAATGAGCAAGGAAGTATTAGCCGTTGTTGAAATCATGTCGAATGAAAAAGGCGTGGATAAAGAAATTATCTTTGATGCGATTGAGGCTGCGTTAGCGACTGCAACTCGAAAAAGTCACAATGACGAGTTGGATGCGCGTGTGTCGATTGATCGCATGACAGGTGATTATGAAACTTTCCGCCGTTGGGAAGTGATTGAAGATGATGTCGAGATTGAAGACAACGTCGGCTGGTATATGCGTCATATGGATGCGGTCGAGATTGATCCGCATATCGAGCCGGGTGAATTCATCGAAGAACCGATGGAGTCGATCGAGTTCGGGCGTATCGGTGCGCAAACGGCGAAGCAGGTCATTATCCAGAAGGTTCGTGAAGCGGAACGTAAAAAAATCGTTGAAGAGTACAGCAAGCGTGTTGGCGAAATCTTGACCGGTCAGGTGAAACGAATTGACCGTGGCGATGTGATTTTGGATCTTGGCGATAATGTCGATGCCGTAATTCCTCGCTCTGAACTGATCAATCGCGAAAGCTTTAAAATGGGGGATCGCGTCAGAGCCTATGTGCAGGAAGTCAGCTATCGTCCACGTGGAGCACAGATCATCATGTCTCGTGCGGCTAAGGAAATGTTGATCGAATTGTTCAAAATTGAAGTGCCTGAAATTGGCGATGATTTGATTGACATCATGTCGGCTGCGCGGGATGTTGGGTTGCGTGCAAAAGTTGCGGTTCGAGCGAATGATTCCCGTCTGGATCCAATCGGCGCATGTGTCGGGATGCGTGGTGGGCGTGTTCAGGCTGTCACCAATGAATTAAACGGTGAGCGTATCGATATTGTGCTTTGGGATGCCAATGATGCACAATATGTGATTAACGCCATGGCGCCGGCTGAAGTGACGTCGATTATGGTCGATGAAGACCGTCATGTGATGGATTTGGCTGTCGAAGACGATCAGTTGTCACAAGCGATTGGTAAAAATGGACAGAACATCCGTTTGGCAACCGAGTTGACCGGTTGGGAATTGAATGTGATGTCCGAAACTGAAATGAAAGCCAAGCATGAAACCGAGTCTAAAGACCAGGTTGAGATGTTTATGAACAGCTTGGATGTCGACGAAGAATTGGCGGACGTTTTGGTCGCTGAAGGCTTTACGACATTAGAAGAGGTTGCTTACGTACCGGCAGCAGAAATGCTCGAAATCGAAGGTTTTGACGAAGATATCGTCTCAGCTCTGAAAGAACGAGCAAAAGATACCCTGCTTACTCAAGCGATTGCCAACGAAGAAAAAACCGCGCTGGCGGAACCGGCAGAAGACCTTCTGAATTTGGAAGGCATGACTCCGGATATGGCAAAAGCGCTGGCTTCCAAAGGTGTGATTACCCAGGAAGACTTGGCTGAGTTGGGAACAGATGAATTATTAGAAATGATAGATATTGACGAAGAGGCGGCTGGAGAATTGATTTTGAAAGCTCGCGCCCCTTGGTTCGAATAAATCCTGGAGGGCCGAAATTATATGTCACAAGTATCGATAAAGAATTTTGCGGAAACACTCAATCTTTCAGTGGAGAAATTGCTTTCTCAGCTGGAAGATGCCGGTGTTAAAGGCAAAACCGCGACGGATTCCATCTCTGAAGATGAGAAGATGACGCTTTTGTCTTATTTAAAAAGTTTACATGGTGAATCTTCAACAGCACCGGACAAGGTGACCCTGAAACGAAAAAAGGTTCAGACCCTGAACCTTTCATCCGGTTCGGGTAAACGTACGGTGAATGTCGAGGTGCGCAAAAAACGTACCTACGTGAAAAAGCCGGATCAGGTTGAAGAGCCGGTTGTTGAGGAAGTACCTGTTGAAGAGCCGGTTGAAACGCAACAGGTTGTTGAGCCGGCCGCTACCGAACAGACGGTGGCTGAAACGCCTAAAACCGAAAGCCAGAAAGCCGAGCCGGCAGCAGTTGATGTGCCGCCTGTGGTAGAAGTTCCTGATGTTTCCGAAAAGAAAGGCAAGCACGAGAAGAAGCATAAAAAGCCGGATCCTTTGGCGGAAGACCACAAGCAAAAAGGTAAGCCGAAAATCAAAGAAAAATTGCCGAAGAAGAGCTTGGCAATGAGTGATGGTGAACCTTCATTTGGTCGCAGACGACACAAAGGTCACCATAAGAAAAACCATCAGTCTAATGAACATGGCTTCCAGAAACCGGTTGAAAAACGTGTTCACGAAGTTCAGATTGGGGAATCGATTAAGGTTTCCGAATTGGCCGATAGAATGGCGGTTAAAGCGACTGAGGTCATCAAGTTTATGATGTCGATCGGTTCTATGGTGACGATTAACCAGGTACTGGATCAGGAAACGGCACAGCTGGTCGTTGAAGAGATGGGGCATAAAGCGGTTCTGGTCAATGAAAACCAGATCGAAGACGATGTTGTCAATCAGGAATATAGCGGCAATACGGTCACGCGCTCACCGGTCGTGACCATCATGGGGCACGTTGACCATGGTAAAACGTCTTTGCTGGATTATATTCGTGAAGCCAAGGTTGCTCACGGCGAGTCCGGTGGGATTACCCAGCATATCGGGGCTTACCATGTTGAAACAGGGCATGGTGGAATTACGTTTATCGATACGCCGGGGCATGAGGCGTTTACCGCCATGCGTGCCCGTGGTGCGAAAGTCACAGACGTTGTTGTCATCGTTGTGGCGGCCGACGATGGTGTGATGCCTCAGACCAAAGAAGCCATTCAGCATGCGAAAGCGGCGAATTTGAGCATGATTGTTGCCATCAACAAGATCGATAAGGAAGGGGCGAACCCTGACCGC
>JAWVWZ010000084.1:0-6725 GCA_033723505.1 Hydrogenovibrio sp. | reverse complement strand
CATTCGGAATCGCTTTATAAAGTATGCGATCGTTTTGAATTATTGGGTAAGACGATTTATCAAAAAAAATACTAACAGTTTTACCGTCATAAGGGAGCAGTGTAAGGAGGGGATATGGCTAAGGTTAAAGTGTTGATTGTAGACGACTCTGCCTTGGTTCGGCAGATGCTGGAAAAGATGTTGAGCGCGGACCCCTTTATCGAAGTGGTGGGGACGGCGTCGGATCCCTATGATGCCAGAGAGAAGGTCAAAAGCCTGCGCCCGGATGTTCTGACACTCGATATCGAAATGCCGAAAATGGATGGCGTGACCTTTCTGAAAAACCTGATGCGTCTGCATCCTCTGCCGGTGGTGATGGTCTCTACCTTGACCGAAAAAGGCGCTGACATTACCTTCGAAGCTTTGGATCTGGGCGCGGTTGATTTCGTCACCAAACCGAAACTCAATCTGGAAAATACGTTCGATGCTTATGCTTTGGAAATCCGCAGAAAAGTCAAAATTGCAGCCAAGGTTTCCAGAGAGCAGTTGGAGCGTCAGTATGAACGGTATTTGGAAAATAAAGAAAACAATCCGCGCATAAATCAGAGTTTGGCTCTGAAGCACCCGATTCAGGAGAAGCTGAGTGCCGATGCGGTGGTGCCGCTTAAGCCGGTGCCGAAAAATTTTACAAAAACCGATCAGATTGTCGCACTGGGTGCTTCAACCGGTGGAACCGAAGCCATTAAAGAGGTGCTGATGCGCCTGCCGGAAAATGCACCGGCCATGGTGATCTCTCAGCATATTCCTGCAGCTTTCAGTCTACCCTTTGCCAAAAGGATGGATTCCCTATCGGCGATGACGGTGGTCGAGGCTGAAGACAAACAAGTCATTCAGCAGGGATGGGTATACATTGCGCCCGGGGACAAACATTTACTGATCGAGAAATCTGGTAGCAAATATATTTGTCGGCTCAATGACGGCCCGTTGGTGAACCGTCATAAACCTTCGGTAGATGTCATGTTCCGATCGGTGATGCAAACGGTTGGCACCAATGCAATCGGAGTGCTTTTGACCGGAATGGGGGCAGATGGTGCTCAGGGGTTGAAAGAGTTGCGCGAAATTGGTGCCCATACCATCGCTCAGGATGAAAAGACCAGTATTGTTTGGGGAATGCCCGGCGAAGCCACCAAGATCGGTGCGGCGGAAGAGGTCTTGCCGTTACAGAAAATTTCCGAAAAGATTCTGAACTGGGTGAAATAAGACCCGATATCAGGTCGTGACGCAATAAAATCCGAAAAAACGCCTTTCTGTTCTTTTGCTTTTTGTCGAAGTGGGATAGCATGCCTGTCTTCGACAAACTGTCGTACGATTTTTAATGAAGATTTAAAGTTTACTTGGCATAAACTCTGCTAGTCTTTCCGCAGAGAATGTTTATATTTAAGGGTATTTTATGTTACTTGTGCTACAACGATATTGGATTGCTTGGTTACTGACTGTGATAGGGGTCGGATTATCCTTTACGGCCATTCCTTACGTCAGTGTGATTTTTCTGGTGATCGTTTCTATCAGCTGGACATTGCTTGCGGCAAATTCTGCCGATGAAGGGCAAGTGGCGGAAAAAAGCGTTCCTGTTCCAGTGTCTGGCGAAATGCCTCAGGCCGAACCGAAAGAGATTACTCGAATTGAAGATTCTCTGGTGACGATTCTGGGCGACATCGATTCCGTCATGGGGCAGGAAGTTGAAGTGATTCGTGGCGAACTGGTGCAAGTAAAAGAATTGGTGGCCGAAGCCATCAATACTCTGAACGACAGCTTTATGGGGCTGCATTCCCAGACTCAGGAAGAGTATCAAATGGTCCTGTCTCTAATGGAAAACCTCGGTGGCAGTGGCGAAGGCATGAGCATTCAGAAATTCTCTGCCGAAATCAAAGATGTCCTTGGTTATTTGATCAAACTGCTGACCACTTCCAGTCAGCGAAGCAATGAGACGGTCGATAAGATTGACAATATGGTCGATCAGATCGAATCCATCTTTGTCCTGTTGGAGGACGTCAAAGGCATTGCCGATCAAACCAACCTGTTGGCATTGAATGCCGCCATCGAAGCGGCACGTGCCGGGGAAGCCGGTCGTGGGTTTGCGGTGGTTGCCGATGAGGTTAGAAAACTGTCGTTGAATTCGAATCTGCTGAACGAAGAAATCCGTAAGCAGGCGGAAAAAGCCAAGCAGACGGTTGACCAGGTTCGTAAACTGGTCAGCGATACGGCCGCTAAAGATATTGATGAAGCCAATTCCTCGAAAGATCAGGTGACGACTCTGGTCACGGACCTGGAAGCCATGAACGAGGGGATCTCGGGCAAACTGGGTGATGTCTCCGGTGTGATTTCCGATATTGAGGTGTCCGTTTCCAATGCGATGCGCTCATTGCAATTTGAAGACATTGTCCGACAGTTGGTTGAGCAGGTATTGCACCATCTGGATAATCTGTACTCCTTCTCCGAGCAGATCAACGAACAGGTACAAAGTGATTTGAACTCTCCGGATATGAGTTATGAAGAGTATAAAGAGAAGATGGCACTTTTCAGAGAGAAAATCCATGCTCAGCGTGAAGTCATCGAAGCTCAGCGCATGAAGCGGGTCTCATCTAAAACGATGGATGAGGGGGAAGTCGACCTGTTCTAACGACGGACAAGAATCCCGGAAATAAAAAAGCCCGATTTACTCGGGCTTTTTTTTATGGCTGGAAAGCTTACATCCCGCCCATTTGATCGTTCCAGAAGCTGCCGAACAATAAACTGAACAGCAATCCCGTCGCGAACACGACATACCAGTATTTTTTATAGGTTGCCGTTTTTGCCTGCAATGCCTCGTCTTGTTCTTCTTCTTTCGAGGGGTCTTTAAAGTACACTAGCATAAAACCGATTGCAGAAATGAACCCGGCCAGGTTGGCGACATAGTGGTTATGCGTCAGCATGGAAATGATGCCGAGCATCAGAATAACGGCGTAGGTAATTAAGATCAGTTTCATTGAATGCATAGATTTAGTCCTTTATTATCTAGGGGCTTATTGTAATACCAAAGGAATTATTCGTGTTGAAATTAAGCTTTTTTGTGCCGGAATCGCATTTGGAAACTGTCAAACAAGCATTGTTTACTGTTGGTGCAGGCAAAATCGGTGATTACGATTCTTGCTGCTGGCAAACACTGGGGCAGGGGCAATTTCGCCCTCTGGAAGGCAGTCAGCCTTTTATCGGACAGCAGGGTGCCATCGAGGAGGTAGAGGAGTATAAGGTTGAGATGGTGGTGGAAGAGGGAGTGATTGAAACCGCCTTGTCGGCGCTTAAACAGGCACATCCATACGAGACACCCGCTTATGAAGTGTTTCAAATGTTGGATTATTGAGCGAAGAAAATATTAGAGAAGGGTGAAATCGATTAGTTTTATCTATGGCGATAACAGTATATTATATTAGTAAGTCATGATGTTTTTCACTAATATACGCGCCAGTTGAAACTTCAACTAATCCTCCCTTGGTATTGAATAAATACAGCCCCAGAAAGATTTTCTGGGGCTTTTTTATTTAAACGTTCGGATTAATGTTCCGGCTTGTCTTTGCTGGCCGAGATCAATTCAATCGTGAAGATCAAAGTTTCATTCGGTCCAATGACGCGACCAGCCCCTTTAGAGCCGTAGGCTAATGAAGGCGGAACATAGATTTCCCACTTCGCACCCGGCTTCATCATTTTCAGCGCTTCTTTCCAACCGGCAATGACATTGTTCAATTGGAATTCGATTGGTGTGCCACGCTTGTAAGAGCTGTCGAAAACCGTACCGTCAATCAGCGTTCCTTTATAGTTGGCTGTGATGTAATCTTCATCCGTTGGAGACGTCCCTTTTCCTTCGGTCAAGACTTTATACTGAAGCCCGCTTTTGGTGACCTTGACGCCAGGCTTGGTTTTGTTTTTCTCCAAAAACGCCTGACCCGCTTTGGCGTTTTTCTCGCCTTGCAGCTTACGTGCTTCCTGCTGCTTTTTGATCATCTTCTGTTTGACTTCTTGTACCGCTTTTTGCATCTCGTCTTCGGTCAAACGAATTTTCTGCTTGTTCATGACGTCTTTCATGCCCAATACCAGCGCATCAAGATCCAGGTCAAGCCCTTGCTTTTCGAAGTTCTTGGCCAAATCAATCCCTAGCGCATAGCTGGCTTTCTGATCTGAAGAGGAAAGCTTAACATCTGCGGCAAACAGAGGTGTGGCCACTAAAGACGTTGTGAATAAAGTGATTAAGGCGGTTTTTTTCATATCAATCCTTGGTTTTGTAGTGAAAATCCACCCGACCCTGCCTGGCAGATTTTCGTTGGGAATTGCATCAATGCGTCCGAAAAAAGTACAGAGCCTTATTTTTCAGATTCAAGTTGATCCAAATATTTTTCAGCATCCAATGCGGCCATGCATCCTGCACCCGCAGAGGTAATTGCTTGTTTGTATACCTGATCCATCACGTCACCGGCGGCATAGACACCAGGAATCGAAGTTTGCGTTGCATTACCCTGTAAGCCGCTTTGAACTTTGATGTAACCGTGGTCCATGTCTAGTTGACCTTCGAAAATACCGGTGTTCGGTGTATGGCCAATGGCGATAAACACGCCGGAAACGTCGATTTCTTTGGTCTCACCTGTCTCAGTGCTCTTCAAGCGCAAGCCGGTGACGCCCATGTTGTCTCCCAGCACTTCGTCGAGCTGGTGATTGAATTCGATGTTGATATTGCCATTTTCAGCCTTATCCATCAACTGTTTCGCCAGAATTTTTTCTGAAGTGAATTGATCGCGTCGGTGAACGATGGTCACTTCGGCAGCGATATTTGACAAATAAAGCGCTTCTTCAACGGCCGTATTACCGCCGCCGATGACGGCGACTTTCTGGTTGCGGTAGAAGAAACCGTCACAGGTGGCACAGGCCGAAACCCCTTTCCCTTTGAATGCTTCTTCGGAATCCAGCCCTAGGTATTTTGCTGAAGCACCGGTGGCGATAATCAAAGCGTCACAGGTATATTCGCCGGAGTCGCCGGTCAACTTGAACGGACGGTTTTTCAAATCCGCCGTGTGGATGTGGTCGAAAACAATCTCGGTCCCGAAACGTTCCGCATGCTTTTGCATACGAACCATCAGGTCCGGTCCAGTCAGGCCTTCAACATCGCCCGGCCAGTTATCCACTTCCGTTGTGGTCGTCAGCTGTCCACCTTGCTGCATGCCGGTAATCATTACAGGCTCCAGGTTTGCACGTGCTGCGTAAACCGCCGCGGTATATCCCGCCGGCCCTGAACCTAAAATAAGTAATTTACAATGTTTTGCTGCCATCTTTGGTTCCTCTGTATTTTGATGCTAAACTAGCGAGGATTCTTTATGTTGTAAGCTAGTGAAAGCAAGTATTAATCAATCTTTTTTATGCTAAAATTCTAGCAGTTTTTTATCATGAAGTTGGGCATTTATAAATACCTCAATGCTTTTTTCATAAAAACCGGATGTGGGTAGATTTTAAAAAGATGAATGCATTTGTAAAATGTTTTTTCAATCTAAAGTTTCCGAAATTAATCGAGTCAATTCCTGAATAGTCATGCCAAATTACTTTAAAAAGCCCTCATCAGAAGCATCCGAAACCGAAGAGAACGCTCAATCGAGTGCCAGTTTTCAATGGGTGTTGAAGGATGCAATTGTCCTGGCTTGTATCGGCCTGTCTTTCTTTTTGTTCCTGGTCTTGTTCAGCTATCATGCCACCGATCCGGGATTTGAAACCGCCTCAACCCGTCAGGATGTGCTGAACTACGGCGGCCACACCGGTGCCTGGATCGCGTCCTTGTTGTTGTATCTGTTCGGAATTTTCGGTTTTTTGGTGCCTTTCGGGATTTTTATGGCGGGAATGGTCACCCTGAAAATCCGCGCCGGCACCGATACCGATTTCGTCCATTTCGGTTTGAGCATGGCCGGACTGATCTTGTTGATTGTTTCCGGTTCCGCTTTGTCCAGCTTGTTCCTGCATCCGGATATGGGCTTTATTCAATTGCCATATTCCGGCGGCGGGGTGCTCGGCTACGAAGTGAGCAAAGCCTTGGTGGATTCGGTGGACCTGCTTGGCGCAACGCTGGTGTTGCTGGTGTTGTTCGCCATCGCCTTCAGTATGTTTACCAGTTTGTCCTGGTTGTCGATTATCGACTATACCGGGCTTTACACCTGGAAGCTGTTGTCGAAACTGAGCCCATACCTGCAACAGGTGACCGATGCCACCAAACAGAAAATGGGCGCGTCTGCCGAAGGCCGTTCAGCACAGGAAGGCGCGCTGTTGATTCGCAATGACGACGATAAACCAAAACCGAAAGCGGTCGGCAAACTGGCCGAAAAAGTCAAAGCCAAGACGCAATCGGTATTTGAAATCAATAAAAAAGAAATTCCTTCTCTGGCCTCCGAGAATCAGCCCAATATCGATTTGGACTCCGCAACCGGTTCGACGGTCAAGGTCGGCAAAAAAGCCACGGCGAACATTTCCGCACCGGTGCATAACTCGGGCGCATTGCCAAGCATTGACCTGTTGAACCCGGTGCCGGAATATGACGAAGGCTTCTCGTCCGACGAATTGACTTCCCTGTCTTTGCTATTGGAGCAAAGGCTGCAGGAATTCGGCGTCTCCATCAAGGTCGAAGCGGTACAGCCCGGGCCGGTCGTCACTCGATTCGAAGTGCTGCCGGCGGCGGGCGT
>JAWVWZ010000083.1:0-6727 GCA_033723505.1 Hydrogenovibrio sp. | reverse complement strand
TCTTCCCGTTTATTGTAGGGTTTGATGGCCGCACTCGACAAGGTCTCGAAGTTGATGGCGCAGATGTCCATGCCCGGTCTGAGTGCCAGTGGCAACTTGCCGCTGTTGAAGATTTCCAATACGATCTGGCCGTTCCAGCCCGGGTCAATTCGGTGCGCGGTGACATGAACCATCAGCCCTAGGCGGGCTAAACTGGAACGTCCGTCCAACCAGCCGACAAGATCGTCTGGAATTGACACGGATTCATAGGTAGCGGCCAGAGCCAATTCCCCTGGATGCAGGAAGAAAGCTTCGCCTTCTTTGATGATGACTTCATCTCCCATGACCACATCCATGATTTTTTGCATTTCATCGCTTGCCCCGCTTAAATCGATAAAAGGGGCGGTGTGGTCGTTGAAAACACGAAATTTATTATCCAAACGCAAATCGACACTGATGCCTTTGATTTTATCTTGCTCAGGCATTGGTTCGATGCCGATTTTTCCAATTTTCAAATGTTGGATAATGTCTCTATCACTTAATTTCATAGTGGCAATTTCTTATGGTTTTATAGTGGTGAAGCCTTTGTTGTGAGCTTGATGGCATCGGTTAAAAGGTCTTCGGAATCTTGTTCAGCTCTAGCGTAATCGTTCGGTCTTCCGCTTTGTTTTCGATTTCAATTTGTCCCGGGAACCAGTTGAGTTCGGGAATCAGCCACAGCTTGACAGCAATTTTACCATTATGGAATTCAAAACGTTTAGTTTGTACTTCTTCGTTGAAGTCCAACACGATTTCATCGTCCGCATTCTTGACGGAAAAGACCAGTTTTTGCTGGGATTTGTCGTCCTGAAAATACAGGTTGTCCAGAGGCCGTTGGTTGATGATCTGGTACTGGATGCCGTAAGCCAGGGAAATGACATCGTAAACCTGTTTTTGTTCTGGCCAGTGTTTATTGCCTTCCAAATAGTCGATTTGATGCGTTTTTTCATTACGGACCAAGGTGTAGGTTTTATGCTCCGTGTGGTCTTTATAGCGACGGGTCAGGAATTTTTTGTATTGCAGCCATTTGAGTTGTTGCTCGGTTTGTTTGAGTTGTACTTTTTCGATGGCGGATTCGTTGATAAATGCCTGAGCCCATTTCGGTGGCGATGCGATACTGGTGATCTCGCACTTTGACGCCTCACACTTCATGGACTGTTTGGCCTCGCCGATATTGAACCCGAAAGCAATGACATTGAAGGTTGCATTGAACGATGGCAGTTCCGCGGCCTGGAGTGAACCGCTGAAGGCGAGGGGCAGTAGCCACCAGAGTGCTTTTTTCATCCTAAACCTCAGATAAGATTAACGGGGTCTCTAAACGTTTGTGCTGATACCAAGCCTGATTGTCTTTGAGTTCGATGCGGCCGTTTGCCAGCCAGCTTGCCACCTTCGGGTAAGCAATATGTTCTTGCTGTTGAACCTTTTGGCTTAAAGACTCCGCCGTATCGTTTGTCGTGACTGGAACAATCGCCTGGAGGATGACCGGTCCGCCGTCCAGTTCCGCCGTAACGAAATGGATGCTGAGACCATGTTCGCGGTCACCCGATTCCAGAGCGCGCTGGTGGGTATTCAGTCCCGGGTATTTCGGCAATAACGAGGGGTGGATATTCAGCATTTTCCCCAAATAGCGTTGCGTGAACTCTGGTGTCAATATTCGCATAAATCCGGCGAGAATAACAGCTTCGACCTGATATTGATCGAGAATCTTCATCATCGCCTGATCGAATGCCAGGCGGGTATCGAATTGGGTGTGGTCAAGCACCTCGGTCGGAATGCCGGCGTTGATTGCTCGCTGCAGACCTTTGGCGTTGGCCTTGTTGGACAAGACCAGCGCAATCCGGTAATCACTTTCCGGTTGGGCGTCGATTAATGCTTGCAGATTACTGCCGTTGCCGGAAATCAGGACGGCAATCGGCATTTTGGATTGGATTTCTGACATCTGAAAATCAAATGGAAACTGTTTTAGACAAGCTCAACGGTTGGTTCTTTTCCGGAAGAGGCTTCGATCTGACCAATGGTGTAAACCGTTTCTCCCATTTTCGTCAGGGTTTCGATCGCTTGCTGTTGGTCTTTTTCATCAACGACGATCACCAGTCCGATACCACAGTTCAAGGTGCGATGCATTTCATGGAATTCCACGTTTCCGGCTTGCTGAATCCAATCGAAAACGGCGGGTCTGTCCCAGCTTTGCGTATCGATTTTCGCCATGGTGTTTTCCGGCATAACGCGAGGCAGGTTCTCCAGCAGTCCCCCCCCGGTAATGTGAGAGATTGCATGGATATCGACTTTTTTCATCAATTCCAGAACCGATTTGACGTAGATTTTGGTCGGTGCCATTAAGGCATCAATCAATGGTTGACCATCGCAGTCCGACTGCACATCAACCTGGCTGACTTCGATGATCTTGCGAATCAGTGAATAGCCGTTTGAATGCGGCCCCGAAGAGGCCAATCCCAGAAGAACGTCTCCCGATTTCACTTTGGTGCCATCAATCAGGTCCGCTTTTTCGACGATACCGACACAGAAACCGGCCAGGTCGTAATCTCCATCTGGATACATGCCCGGCATTTCGGCGGTTTCTCCGCCGATCAATGCGCAGCCGGATTGAAGACAGCCTTCGCCGATACCGGAGACCACGTCTTTGGCGACATTGACATCCAGTTTCCCGGTCGCATAATAGTCAAGGAAGAATAGCGGTTCCGCACCCTGGACAATCAAATCATTGACGCACATGGCAACCAGGTCGATGCCGACCTGATCATGCTTGCCGCTTTCGATCGCCAATCTCAGTTTGGTGCCGACGCCATCGGTGCCCGAAACCAGTAATGGATTTTTATACTTGTCCATCGGCAGTTCGAAAAGGGCGCCGAATCCACCCAAAGACGCGGAAACTTCCGGACGTCTCGTGGCTTTCGCAATCGGTTTGATCGCTTCGACTAGGGCATTACCGGCATCGATATCCACGCCGGCATCTTTATAACTGATAGATTGGTTTTCTGTTGTCATAGGTATTTTTCGTTGTTGTGGATGCTTTTTTACGAATTCTATTGAAAAAGATTCAAATTATCCCGGATAAAAGCATTCATTAATTTATTAAATAGGCAAAAATCGGATAACATATTGTAACCAAAAATTGATAGATAAGCAGGAAACTTTGATGAGAACCTACAAGGTATTAATTAAGGCGTTGGCGTATAGCGCGGCCATCCTGACCGGGATGTTTCATTTTTCGGCAGTGCAGGCTGAAGAGACGCTTTTTAATGTCCAGGTTCCCTTGTCAGACCAAGACAGTCAGTTAACCAAGCAGCAGCGTTTTGACAAGGCGCTGGCGGAAGCCTCGAGAGTGGAGCTGATGCGGTTGACCGGGCGTCTGGACATTAATGAAAAAGACGAATTCCAGGAACTGTTAAATAACCCAAGCGATTGGCTGAGCAGTTACAGTTATCAATCCATCCGTCAGGAAGGGGTGGTTGTCGGCACGAAAATCGAATTCCTGTTCGACCGCAAACGCATCTATCAGTATTTTCAGAAACACAATTTGATTGTCTGGCCGTACGATAAACGCCCGAAAACCCTGGTGTTCGGCTCGCAGGCACTCGGCTCGAATGTGATCAAACTCGATTATGACGGGCTGGGAGACAATCCGACGCTCGATTTTCGTGAGCCGGCGAAAAGACTGGGCGTTCCAGTAGTCGAACCGACGAATAGCTTCATGTGGATTTACCCGCAGGACGAGGAAGATCCGGACAAAATCATTTCTTTGCTGAGTGAAAATCAGGCGGACTTCTTGATGACTTATCAGCAAGAAGTGTCGGTGGATGGCGATAACAGTTTTATTTGGCAGTTATACGACAAACAAGGCCAAAAGGTGCTCGATGGTCAGGCGGTCAATACCGAAAGCATGCAAAACCTGAAAACCGTGTTTGCGCGACTGTTGAACTTCTATTCGGAGCCTTATCGCGCTCAGGCCGATGTGCTGGGAACGGTCACCCTGGTATTGGCGGATATCAACAGTGCAGATCAGTTGACGGCGATCGAAAACAAGCTGAATGGCATGAAGCCGATGGTGCATTCCGCGCGCCTGCATTCTTTGAAGGATCATTCCGCCAACTTTGAGATCGTCTATCAAGGAAACTATTCAGACCTTGTCGATACGGTGCAGAAGTTCGAGCATGTGATCGTCACTGATAACGATGCGGTGATCGGGTTGATCCAAGCTAAATGGGTGGCGGAAAAACCCGTTGATCCGGTGATTCCAAGTGAGGCCGCAGCACAACAACAAACACAGGGGCAGGAATCCGTTCTACAACCGTCGACAAAGCCACAAGTGATCCCGTGGGGCGTGTCAAAAGACCCCAGTCAAGGATTGGAGATCTCTCCAATGCCTGACGAACCAACAGAGAGTCCGTAATCAGTTCATTTATGTACGCACAACTTCCATTGAAAATCGGCTTGAGAGAAGAAGCCTGTTTCGAGACCTTTGTCGCCGAAACTGAATCCTTAACGCTGGCGTTGGCCGATGTTCAGAAAAATTTGAAGAAAGCTTCCGGCCAGGCGTTCTGTTTTGTCGGCCCTTCAGGCGTCGGCAAGACCCATTTGCTGCAAGCCGCATGCCGCTATCAGATCGAGATTCAGCAATCGAAACCCAGCGCGAGTGCCAGTGTGTATCTGCCTTTGGGTGATCAGAGTCTGCCCTTGGTGCCTGCCGTACTGGACGGTATGGAGCAAATCAGTCTGGTTTGCGTCGATGACGTTGATGGTGTGATCGGGCAAACGGAATGGGAATTGGCGTTGGCGAATCTGTTAATGAAAGCAAAGAGTCAGGGGCACTCGATCATGCTTTCCTCTCAGAGTTTCATTGGCGATTGGCCGATCAAAACCAAGGAACTGGCTTCGGCGATGATGTCGGTGCTGCCGATTGATTTGGCGCCTTTGGACAGTGACAAAGAAATTGTCTATGCCCTGCAAAAGCATGCGGACAAGCTGGGCTTTAAATTGCCGGTGGAAGTCTGTAATTTCCTGATCAAACAATTCTCCAAGGATTTACAGGAACTGCTGGCAGTGGTTGGCTTGTTGGAAGAGGCGTCATTTGTGCAGAAGAGACGCATCACCTTGCCCTTTGTCAAACAGGTTTTGAGTGAAAAGGCATTGTAATCCGTCATACTGAATTCAGATTTATCAGGCCTTATCGCGCTAAAATCAGCATTTGGCCAAGCAAGATGTAAAAAGGAAAAGAAAGTGAAACGACCGAGTAGAATATTGATGCCGATGAAAACCCTATTGAAGACACTGGCAGTGGCCGGGGTGATGCTGCTGTCCGCCCAGAGCGCTTGGGCGCAGGATGCCGATTTCGTCGATTTGGACGGGCACAGCGTCAAGCTGTCGGATTACAAGGGAAAATGGGTCATCGTCAATTATTGGGCGACCTGGTGTCCGCCTTGCCGCGTCGAAATTCCCGAATTGACGCTGTTTCACGACAAGCATAAAGATAAAGATGCCGTGGTGTTGGGCGTGAATTACGAGACAGGCGACGTCAAGCATGTCAAAACCTTTTTGACTCAACAGATGGTCGATTATCCTGTTGTCCGTGAGAAAGGGGGCGCCAATGGCCGCTCGACCGTTTTCGGACCACTGAAAGGGTTGCCGACCACCTATATGGTCACGCCGAACGGGGAAGTGGTGGCCGCCAGAACGGGGATGGTCGATCAGAAGATGTTGGAAGACTTTATCACCAAGTACAACACCATGCATAAGAAGACGAAATAGGACGATATATGAACTCGACCCGAATCCAATTTGGTTTGAAATACTGGCGCCTGGCGATTCATTTGATTTTTAAAACCAAGCATTTTGGTGTAAATAACCTGTGGTGGGCGCAACAGCCGTCTTCAATCGGCTGGCATTGGTATGAAATTTGTTGGGGAATTGTGACAGTGATGCCGATCTGGCGTAACTACCAGTCTCTCAAGGTCAGAAGCTGTCTGGGCTGGATTCCACAGGCAGATTGTGAAGCTTTGGGGTATGATAAAGATATCAAGGCGAACATAAAGGCGAATTAACCATGATGCAAATGGATTTAGAGCAAAGGCAATCTGCTCGGTTCTCACGTCCATTTTTGGTGACGGATCACGAAGACATCGATTTCGAAGATCCGTTTGAAGGTTATGATGTCAATCTCACGGGATTGGGCTTTTTGGTGCAATCCGATGATCTGTTTCTGCCTTATCAGGAAGTCAGTTTAAGGGTCAAAAATACCCAGACCGATGAAGTTTACTGTCTGGAAGGGGTGGAAGTGATTCACCTGCAGCAGAAGGATGGCCATTTCGTTTGCGGTTGCCATATCTCCAAGGTCACCAGCAGCCAGTTGCTGGCTCATCATCGTCTGGTGATGACCGACGCCCAGACCGCACTGGTGTCGATGCAGACATCCAAGCTGTCCGAGTTCAATTTCGTTGAAGACGGATCCGAACTGTCGAAGGATGAAAGTGATTTGCAGGAGGCCAGCCTGGCATTAAATCTTGCCGTGTCGCATTCGGAAAGAAATCAACAGGAAATCGAGCAGTTCGTCAGCGATATGGAAGGAATTCTGCGCTTGAATGTCGAACCGGACGTCAAACTCAAAGAGATTACCGCCGAGTTCGATGCTTTTAAATCCTATCTAAGCAAAATGAACGAAAGTTCCATCGCCTTCGCGACGCTGGCAAAGCTA
>JAWVWZ010000082.1:0-6746 GCA_033723505.1 Hydrogenovibrio sp. | reverse complement strand
GCTCTCCAACTTGTTGAGCGCGTTGAGGTACGCCTTGGCAGAAGCTGTGACGATATCGGTATCCGACCCTTGACCATTGACGATTCGTCCGGCCTTTTCCATTCTGACTGACGTTTCGCCCAGAGAGTCCGTGCCGTTGGTCACATTACTGACGGAATACAATTCCAGGGTTGCGCCTGAATTCACCAGTTTTTCAATTGCCTTAAAGGTAGCATCCACCACGCCGCCACCGGTTGCGCTGGCTTTTTTCTCAACCCCGTCAATCCACAAAGCCACTTCGGCAAATGGAGCATCGCCAATTTCGGTTCCAGCCTTTAGCGCGACCAGACGATAACGTTCGTTTTCGACTCTTTGTGCATTGTTGTCTGTAACCAGGGCTTGTAAATCTTCATCATAAATTTCGTGCTTGAGGTCCGCCAGTTCTTTAAAGCGGATGAAAGTCTCATTCAATTCCTGCTCGGTTTCGAACTCGATCCCCAGTTCTTCCAATCGGCTCTTGAAGGCATTGCGACCAGAATGTTTGCCAAGCACCATTTTATTGGTTGTCCAGCCCACATCTTCAGCACGCATAATCTCATAGGTTTCCCGGTGTTTCAAAACACCGTCTTGATGAATGCCGGACTCATGAGCGAAGGCATTGGCACCGACAATGGCTTTATTCGGCTGCACGGCAAAGCCGGTAATGCTCGAAACCAGACGGGAAGTCGCCAGAATTTCGGGCGTGTGGATACGGGTATCGACTCCGAAGGCATCCTGTCTTGTTCGAACCGCCATCACAACTTCTTCCAGCGCGGTATTCCCGGCTCTTTCTCCCAAGCCATTAATGGTGCACTCAATTTGTCTCGCACCAGCCTTAACGGCAGCCAGGGAATTGGCAACCGCCAATCCTAAGTCATTATGACAGTGTGCGGAAAAAATCGCTTTATCCGAATTCGGGATTTTGGTTAACAGGTTATGAAACAACTCCCCGAACTGCTCCGGGATGTTATAGCCGACCGTATCGGGAATATTAATCGTGGTCGCTCCGGCATCGATGGCCGCTTCAATGACTCGGCACAAAAAATCCAACTCCGAACGCCCAGCATCTTCAGGTGAGAATTCAACATTATCGGTAAAATCCCTGGCGCGCTTAACCGCCCAAACCGCGCGCTCAACGACTTCATCCGGAGACATTCTCAGTTTTTTTTCCATATGGATCGGCGAGGTGGCGATAAAGGTATGGATTCTCCCGGAATTAGCTGGCTTAATCGCTTCGCCGGCTCTGGCGATATCGTTTTCAACGGCACGCGCCAAACCGCAAACCGTGCTGTCTTTGATTGTCGACGCCACCGCTCTGACCGATTCAAAATCACCTTCACTGGCAGCAGGAAAACCCGCCTCGATGACATTGACACGCAACTTCTCCAATTGACGCGCAATTCGAATCTTCTCTTCTTTGGTCATAGACGCGCCGGGGCTTTGCTCGCCATCTCTCAGCGTCGTATCAAAAATAACCAATTCATTCTTCATAGGTCTGTTTCTCTTTTCAAGTATCGAAGTGTTAAAGCGAGCTGGATTCGGATTCCGTCTGAGACTTTTCGTCCGGATTCGATTCCGCATCAGGCTTGGAGGTTTTTTGCTGCTTGTTGCGTTTTCTTTCCGAGCGTTTTTTCTGCAATAACCTCAAGGTGACAACCGGCCCGGAAATCGTGTAAACAAAGAACAGGATAAACAAAATCATCGCCGGTTTCAGGGTGATCACAACAAACACCAGAACAATCAACAATAAGGTGACGAACGGCACCTTTCCTTTCAAATTGAGCTCTTTAAACGAGTTAAAGCGCATATTACTGACCATCATCAATCCGACCACCAACGTCAAAATCAAAGCGACAAACGCTTCCAACCCGGTTTGGATATGGTTGGTCTCCACCATCCAGACAAAACTGGCCAAAACTGCTGCAGCTGCAGGGCTTGGCAAGCCTTGAAAATATCTTTTATCAGCAATGCCGACTTGTGTATTGAAGCGGGCTAAACGTAACGCGGCGCCAACCGTATAGACAAATGCGACCAGCCAACCTAATTTACCGAAATCGTTCAGTGCCCATTGATACATCAGAAGTGCCGGCGCCAAGCCAAATGAAATCATATCGGCAAGGCTGTCATATTCTGCACCGAACGCGCTGCACGAATTGGTCATTCGCGCAACACGCCCATCCAAACCATCAAAAATCATGGCGACAAAAATCGCAATCGCACCATGTTCAAACTGGCCGTTCATTCCGGCGATTACCGCATAAAACCCGGCAAACAACGCCGTGGTCGTCATCAAATTAGGCAACAAATAAATGCCTTTTTCAAATGGTTTCATTCAATACAACTTTATATTAGATAGATAGAAGAATCATTCTATAAAGAAAGCGCCCTCCGAACAAGAGAGCGAGTAAGATTTAAAGTGCGAAATTGCAGAAGCGGTGAATCGCCCCGTACTCTGTTGACTAATTGACTTTAAACGAACTGACCTCTGCCGACGCCAAAGTATTCGAATCCTTTCGATTGCATCACTCGGTAATCATAGATATTACGACCATCAAAAATGGCAGGATTCGCCATCGATTCGAACATCCGCTCATAATCCGGGCTCCAGAAATGCTTCCACTCGGTCAAAATCATCAACGCATCCGCCCCTTCAATTGCCTGATACATGTCATCTACCAAACGAACACTGTTTCTGCCTTCCCAATACTGCTTAAACGCTGGCATCGCCTTTGGATCATAAGCGATCACTTCCGCCCCCTGTGCCACCAAGGCTTCAATGGTTTTGATACTCGGTGCATTTTCTACCGTGGTGGTATTGGGTTTAAAAGAGAGTCCCCAAACGGCGATTTTTTTCCCCTTAAGGTGGTTCTTGAAATATCGCCAAGCCTTCCTGAACAACACTTCTTTCTGGGATTCGTTATTCATCAGCACCGTTTTCAACAAATCAGCATCATAGCCTTTTGATTCCAAAGTTCCGACCAGCGCTTTGACATCGGCGGCAAAACTCGGTCCACCGAACCCGCAACCAGGATAGAGGTAATTGAACCCGATACGTGCATCCGACCCCAAACCTTGACGAACCTGTTCCATGTCGATATCGAAATGTTCCGCATTATTCGCCAATTCGTTCACCAAACTGATACGTGTCGCAAGCAAAGCGTTGACGGCATATTTAGTGTATTCCGCCGCACGGGTCGACATCACTTTCAACTGGTCCACGGCATAGTTGAATGGACGCATCAAATCGCGGATGACCGCAATAGCCTGCTCATCTTCGCTCCCAACCACAACTCTGTCCGGTCGAGTGAAATCCTTAATGGCCGACCCCTCACTGATGAATTCAGGCATCGACACCACGGAAACCGAAGCATAAACACTTCTCCGCGCGAATCCCGCTTCGATTGTTTGCTTAAAACGGTCCGCCGTCCCGATCGGAAAAGTACTTTGATTGACAATAATCAGATCTCTATCTGCCGTTGCTGCGATCTGATCCACGATGTTTTCCGCACGATCGATATTCCAGGATGGCATACTTAGAAACAACACATCACCATGCTCGATCCCTATGGCCCAGTCCTCTTCAAAAGCCAATCGACCCTCTGCATACTGTGTCGCAATCAGAGGAGCCAAACCGGGTTCTTCTCTGGGCAACGTCCCCTGTTTCAGATCCGCGACTTTGACGATACCGATCGGCAAAGCGACCACCTGATTTCCTGTCTGAGCTAAGGAACCGGCTGTGACCAATCCGCTTAACTCACATCCGAATACTGAAACCTTCATTCAGTCACCTTTTCAATTAACTTTCTAGTCGATGCGTCAAACGCTTCCAGCATGGAAGCATCTTGAATCGCAGCTCGCGTTTCTTTTGCAATCAATTTGCCCAGTTCCACTCCCCATTGGTCAAATGAGTTGATTTCCCAAATCACCCCCTCTACAAAGGTCTTGTGCTCGTATAATGCCACCAGCATTCCCAGCGTTCTCGGTGAGATCGACTGCAACAAAATCGTATTGGAGGGTTGATTGCCCGGGTAATGTTTAAATGGAGAGTCAAAACTGGACTTGAGAGCTTCCGGAATGGCCGCATCCCCCAACATCAATACTCGAGACTGGGCAAAGCAATTCGCCAACGCCAGTTCGTGCTGAGCTTTCAAGCTTTCATTTTTATCGGTATGGGAGTTCGCATCAAAGTCATCTCGATTCTTCAGTGCGACAAAATCACACATCACCTTTTGCGTGCCCTGATGCAGCAATTGGTAGAACGCATGTTGTGCATTCGGGCCAACTTCTCCCCAAAGCACGGGACAAGTTTTGTAGTTGACCGCTTCCCCATTTCGATTGACCGACTTCCCATTACTCTCCATCACCAATTGTTCAAGATAAGACGGCAGGTATTTCAAGCGGGCATCATAAGGCAAAATCGCTTTTTTCTGGATATTAAGAAAGTTAACATTCCAGACATCAATCAACCCCAACAACACAGGGATATTTTGTTCAAACGGTGCCGTGGCAAAGTGCTCGTCCATCACTCGCCCCCCTTCCAACAATTCCTTGAACCCATCCATCCCGATTTGCAGGGCGATTGGCATACCGATTGCAGACCAGAGCGAGTAACGACCGCCAACCCAGTCCCAAAAAATCAGCTGATTTTCTTCAGGAATCCCCCATTCGGTCATCATCTCCGGCTTGGTCGAAACCCCGATAAAATGCTGGGAATAGATTTCATCGACATCTTCAATCATCTCTTTCAACCAATCAATCGCGGTCTCCGCATTCGACAGGGTATCAATCGTGGTAAAAGATTTGGATGCCAGGATAAACAGGGTTGTTTCCTGATTGAGCTTGTTAAGCAGGTTAGACGTCTGAGTGCCGTCAATCGAAGAAATGAAATGCAGATTAACTGGGGAACTAACCGTCTGCAAGCTGTGAGTAATCATCAAAGGTCCCAGGTCAGACCCTCCGACACCGATATTCACGACGTCGGTAATCGCCTTACCGCTGAACCCCCGCCAATGGCCGGAACGAATCTTATTGACCAACGTAGCCATTTTATCGAACTGCGCATCTATTTCCGGCTGTACTGCTTTAGCAACACCTTCAACACCTTTATGATTGGCTCTTAAGGCGGTATGAAGCGCAGGCCGGTCTTCAGTATCATTCACCTTTTCACCGGAGACCAGCTTATGAATCCAGCCAGCCAGGTCCTGTTGTTCGGCAAGTGACAACAAAAGAGACAAGGTCTCTTCTGTGATCCGGTTTTTCGAAAAATCGACATACATTTCATCCAACGTAGTCGAGAAACGGTCCACTCGATCATCCTCGAGAAATAAGTCTGCCATGGCAACCGTGCCAACACCGGCATCACAATGCAATTGCAGTGCCTGCCAAGCGGGTGAAGTTTCTACTCCCATCTCAATCCTTTACTTTTTCATGACCATCCTACCAAAGTATCTTCAAGCGTCTCAAAGCTCGCTCAAATCCAATGACTGTAGATATTCTTTGAACTGAGGACCCAGTTTCGGATCTCTCAATGCGAATTCAACATTCGCCTGTAAAAAACCCTGTTTATCACCGCAATCATAGCTCTTGCCGTTTTTGAACTCGAAACCGAACATGACCTCTTCATTCAGCAAACGATCCATCGCGTCCGTCAGCTGAATCTCTCCCCCTGCTCCCGGCTTGGTCGTTTTCAACAGTTTCATCAATCGAGGCGTGAAGATATAACGGCCGACGACAGAAAGGTTTGACGGAGCTTCCTCGATACTTGGCTTCTCAACCAGACTGGAAATCCGCATATCTGGTGCATTAATCTCGGCAATACCGTATTTTTCCACCTGATCTTCCGGCACGGCTTCCAGAGCGATGACACTGGTGTGCACCTTTTCATAAAACTCGACCATTTGCGCCAAACAGCCTTTACCGGCATGATGCATCAATACATCTGGCAACAAAACGGCAAACGGCTCGTCATCAGCGATGACCGGTTCCGCACACAAGATCGCATGCCCCAGTCCAAGCGCTTCCGGCTGCCTGACACTGACAAGTCGAACACCTGGTGGCGTAATCTCGTTAATCGGCACCAATCGCTCTTCTTTGCCTCTTAACTCGAGTTCCGTTTCCAACTCATAATGTTTGTCAAAATGGTTTTCGATCGCCCCTTTGCTGGAATGGGTAACCAGTACAATATCGGTAATTCCAGCTTCGGCGGCTTCGTGGACGATATATTGAATGAGAGGCTTGTCAACAACGGTCAACATTTCTTTGGGAATGGCTTTGGTGGCAGGCAAAAAACGGGTTCCAAGCCCCGCAACAGGTAAAATGGCTTTCGTAATTTTTTTATACAACATCTACTTCACTCTGATTATTCTCGTGTTTTATGCACCATTATAGGGCCAACACATTAAAAATATATGACAGATTCAAGCCTAAATAAATAAGCTTTGAGAACGAGGAGAATTGGCAAAATACGTCGCTGCACCTGCAAACTCGACACCTTCAATCAAATCATCTTGATCCATTCCAAGCAAGTCATACGCCATTGTACATACCGTAAACTTCACCCCCATATCCAAACACAACTGACGAAGTTCTTCAAACGGCAACTGGTTCTGCTGCGCCATTGTTTTACGAAACCCTTTAGTCGCAAGTGCTGTCATCCCCGGAAGAACCCACACCAACTGTGGCAACACCGAGTTCCAGTCAATGCGTCGCAACCAGCCGGGACCAACCGG
>JAWVWZ010000081.1:0-6773 GCA_033723505.1 Hydrogenovibrio sp. | reverse complement strand
GGCACCCAGTTTATGGAACTTCTCTTCGATCAGTTCGTACCCCCGGTCAATATGATAGATTCGACTGATGACCGTTTCGCCTTCTGCCGCCAATCCTGCCAGAATCAAACTGGCAGAGGCTCTCAAATCCGTCGCCATCACCGGGGCGGCAATCAACTTATCGACGCCATGGGTAGTGGCGGTATTGCCTTCAACATGAATGTCCGCGCCCATTCTCACAAGTTCGGAAACATGCATAAACCGGTTTTCGAAAATGGTTTCTTCCACCTGTGCCGACCCTTTGGCCAACGCATTCATCACCACGAACTGTGCCTGCATGTCCGTCGGAAATGCCGGATAAGGATCGGTCACGATATTGACCGGCTTTAAGTCTCTGTCCCGCATGTCGAGCGTAATTCTGTCGTCTTCGACAATCACATCGGCGCCGGCTTCCCGGAATTTATCCAGCACGGCCGTCATATGCCCTGGATTGACCTGAGTGACTGTCACCCGACTTTTAGTGACGGCGGCGGCGGCCAAATAAGTACCGGCTTCGATACGATCCGGGATAACACTGTACTTGACGCCCTTCAAAGATTTCACGCCCTCAATTACCAACGTATCGGTATCGATGCCGGAAATTTTCGCGCCCATTTTATTGAGGAAATGTGCCAGGTCGGAAACTTCCGGTTCTTTCGCCGCATTTCTCAAGGTGGTCACGCCTTCCGCCAAAACTGCGGCCATCAACAGGTTCTCGGTTCCGGTCACCGTTACCGGTTCCATGGTAATGTCCGCTCCGACCAATTTATCGGCAGTGGCAATAATGTACCCCTGCTCGACCTTGATGTCGGCGCCCATCTTCTGCATCCCTTCGATATGGATATTGACCGGACGGGAACCAATGGCACACCCGCCGGGCAAAGAGACCTTGGCTTCACCAAATCTCGCCAGCAATGGCCCCATCACCAGAATCGACGCACGCATGGTCTTAACCAGTTCATAAGGCGCTTCTTTGGTCTGGATATTGGAGGCATCAATTTCGATATTCAACTGCTCGTCGAACAGCACTTCGACACCCATCGTCGCCAAGAGTTGAATCGTGGTGGTCACATCTTTCAAGTGCGGCACGTTGGACAGGGTCACCGGAGATTCTGCCAGCAAACACCCCATCAGAATCGGCAAGGCCGCGTTTTTTGCACCTGAAATCTGAATCTCCCCTGCCAGTTTGCAAGGGCCATCTATGACTAACTTATCCATTCTTACTCTTCAACCGGTACAGAAGTTTTGATGGACAAGGCATGTAACGCGCCCGACGCAAACTCCGCTTTAAAAATATCGTTCACCATTCTGTGGCGTTGCAATGGTGTTTTGCCTTCGAATTCGTGACTGATCACTTCAATGGCGAAATTACAGTCTTCGCCACTGGTAATGACCTGAGCGTCTTCAATAACCGCTTGAATTCTTTCTTTAATCGTTTCCGGAGACATAAAACCCCACGTATATCAAAATAATAAAAATATTAATCGCGTATTTTAACGCCTTTGAACAACAAAATCAGATTAATCGCCGTAATGATGAAAAAGAACGCCAAGGTAACGCCCAGACTTAAATACACCGAAACATCTGACTGAGTGAAAAATCCGTGACGGAAACCGTCAACCATATAAAAGAACGGGTTAAAGTGTGAGATTTCCTGCCAGATTCCCGGCAATGCATGGATCGAATAGAACACACCGCTCAAAAAGGTCAAGGGGACGATAATGAAATTCTGGAATGCGGCAAGTTGGTCGAACTTATCGGACAGCAACCCTGCCGTCAAACCGACCGACCCCATGATCGCCGCACTCAATACCGCAAACAACAAAATCCAGGCCGGCTGATTCATGGTCAAATCGAACCCAAGCATTCCGACCAGCAACACGCCGATACCGACGGCCAAACCTCTTAGAATCGCCGCGCCGACGAAAGCCATATACAATTCCAGTGGCGAAATCGGACTCAACATCACAAAAGTCAGATTACCGTGCATCTTCGACTGGATAATACTGGAAGAGGTATTGGCGAATGCATTCTGCAAAATAGTCATCATCACCAGCCCGGGAATCAGAAACTGACTGTAGGACAAGCCGGAAAACACTTCAATTTTGGTATCGATGACTTGACCGAAAATCAATAAATACAACAACGATGAGACGACCGGCGCGAAAATGGTTTGAATCGCCACCGAATAGAAACGACGGACCTCTTTGGCAAAAAGGGCCCAACAACCGACTAGATTGAAATTACCCATGCGATCCCCCGGTTAAACTGATAAAGACTTCTTCTAAGGTGGCATCCCGACTGGTTACATCCTTGACCGATAAACGGCTTTGGCAGACCCAGTCCATCACTTGCGTCAAAGGCAATTCTTTTTCCACTTTGAACAATAGTTCGTTCACATTTTGGGTTTCGAGACGCGCCTTCAACTCCTGATGCAATGGCGTGACCATCTCGTCGAAGCGACTCTCCAACACGACACGGAAAAAACGGTGAGCATGCATCGAAACCAGATCCGATGTTTTTTCCAACGCCTTCAGTTCTCCCTTCTGCAAAATGGCAACCTTCTCACACAGGGCTTCCGCTTCTTCCAGGTAATGGGTCGTCAGAATAATGGTATGCCCCTTTTGATGAAGTTCCTTGGTGAAATCCCACAGAGTCTTGCGCAAATCGACATCCACTCCAGCCGTCGGCTCATCAAGCACGATAACATCCGGTTTGTGAACCAAAGCCATCGCAATCAGCACACGACGTTTCATCCCGCCGGAGAGTTGGCCGGTATTGGCATTGGCTTTATCGGATAACGCCAGGCGTTCAAGCAATTCATCGATCCAGGCAGTTTGTTCCTTGCCAGACAGCCCGAAATACCCGGACTGGATCAGCAGAAGTTCACGGATTGAGAAAAAAGGATCGGAAATCAATTCCTGAGGCACCAACCCCAATGCTCGGCGGGTTTGACGATACTCTTTTTCGGTATCGTAACCGTTCACTAAAATTTTCCCTGAAGTGGGTTTCAGCAATCCGGACATGGAGTTGATCAATGTCGATTTTCCGGCACCATTCGGCCCTAACAAACCGAAGAAGGCGCCCTGCTCCACTTCAAACGAAACGGATTTCAGAGCTTCCAGATCCCCATAGTTTTTACTGACCGACTGAAAGGAAACAGCGGCATTTTGAGAAGTTTTCATATTTAAAAAGTCTATCGCGTTAAATTGACAGAAAAGGTTCCAATTCGTAGAGCTCAACCAAGCCCGACAAGTCTTTTGGGAAGTTGACGATACGGAGCTTTTTCTGGCTTTTATCTTGTAAATAAATCAATAATGCCAAACAACTACTATCGGCTGATGTGATAAGCGAACAATCGATCTCTTCAATCGCGCGCTCATTGATCCAAGGATTTTTCTTGAACAATTGCCCAATCGAGTTGACGGTCAGCTCTCCACTCAACTTGAGTTTGGAGCCTTCCACTACGTAGGCAGACTGTTCGGATAGGTTGACTGCTTTCAAACCCAACCCCTCAAACCTTGTTTTTCTCTTGCAATGAAGCAATGACTTGGTCAATGCCCTTCTGATCGAATTCCGAAGCAAAGGATTTACGGTAATTCAACAATAGGCTGATGCCTTCGATGGTGACGTCATAAAGCATCCACTTATGAGTATGCTTGTTCAGATAAGCCCGATAAATAACCGTCGAACGATTGCCGTCCGTTTGCGTGACTTCTGTGGTCACCGACGCTCTGTCGTCTCTCGGCTCTTCGACACGCGTCACATCGATTTTACTGACCTTCAATTTCAACAGACTGTTGGAATAGGAACGCAACAGCGTATTGGTAAAGGCATCGATAAAGGCTTGCTGCTGAGCCGAAGTCGCCTCACGCCAATATTGCCCCATCACATAACGAGCCATCTTAGGCGTATCGACATAAGGCAAAACATATTGATTGGCGAATTCTCTGACCTTCTTCGGATCGGCCGCCAATTCCTCTCGGCGCAAATCCAATTGTTTCAGCACTTCTTCCGAAAGCTCTTTGACCATCAACTTGGGATCGGACTGATTAATCTGTGCCAGAGCGGCATTCGCGGTCATCATTCCGAACACCATCAAGAAAAACGCTTTTGTCATTATTTTCATTTTTTATCATTCCCACCGTCGGCGAACTTCGTCAAAAACTGTCCGATTAGATTTTCCAGTACCAAAGCAGACTGAACAAGATCCAACTGATCGCCATTTTTCAAATACTCTTCATCCGCGCCGGGCTGTAGACCGATATATTGATCACCCAATAAACCGGAAGTCAAAATTGAGGCAGAGGTATCCAAAGAAAGTTTGTTGTATTCGCTGTAAATATCCATCACGACTTTGGCCTTGTAGGTCCGTTGATCGACGGAGATCGAGGCCACTCGACCAACGACGACTCCGCTGATTTTAACCGGTGCGCGCACTTTCAATCCGCCGATGTTCCCGAACAAAGCACTGATCTGATAAGTCGGCTTGTCCTGAATCCCTTGGAAATTACTGACTTTAAATGCGATAAACACAAGTGAAATCAGAGTCATGATGACAAAAGCACCTACCCAAATTTCTACAGCTAAACGACGTGACATATTCTATTCCTAAACAACAAAGTAATTAGTGAAACATAATGGCGGTTAATACAAAATCCAACCCCAGTACCCCGAGTGATGAATGTACGACCGTCCGAGTGGTGGCGCGACTGACACCTTCCGAGGTGGGAATGGCATCTTCTCCCTGGAACAAAGAGACAATCGCAATCAAAATGGCAAAGGCGATTGACTTGATCACACCATTGATAACATCATCATGCCAGTCGACATGTGCGTGCATCTGAGACCAGAAAGCACCATCATCAACCCCCAGCCAACCGACAGCCACCATATAACCACCGAAAATCCCCATGCCGATAAACAGCAGCGACAACATCGGCAATACAATCAATGCCGCCACAAAGCGTGGCGCGAAAATATATTTACGAGGATCGATCGCCATCATCTCAAGCGCCGAAGTTTGCTCGGTCGAACGCATCAAACCGATCTCTGCCGTTAAAGCGGAGCCTGCACGTCCGGCAAATAACAGCGCGGCAACCACCGGCCCCAACTCTCTTAAAAGAGACAAGGCCGTCATGGTTCCCACCGCTTCGGCCGAATTATAGTCGACCAACACGTTATACCCCTGAAAAGCCAGCACCATCCCGACAAACAGTCCTGCCGTCAAAATGATTGGCAAGGACAGCACACCGGAGAAAAACACCTGCTTCACCAGCAAATCCAAACGACCGAAGACATAAGGAATGGCCGGTAACAACGAAAACACGAATAAAGACGCTCGGCCGACCGAAGCCGATACCTGCATCGTTATCCGACCAAAATAGGCGGTAATATTCAGCAACGTGTTCAAGAAATCAAATCCTCTTGATAGGTTTTTGCCGGATAATGGAACGGTACCGGCCCATCGGGCAAGCCTTTGATAAACTGTTTCACATAATCCGATTCGGAATTCAGCAGCTCTTCAGGGGCACCTTCGGCGATGATTTTACCTTCCGACAATACGCAAGCGTAATCCGCGATCGATAAAACTTCATCGACATCATGCGTCACCACCAGACTGGTCAATTTGAGACTTTGGTTGAGCTTTTTGATCAGTGCCACCAAGACCCCCAAAGTAATGGGGTCCTGACCAACAAAAGGTTCATCGTAAAACACCATATCCGGATCCAGTGCAATGGCTCTCGCCAAAGCCACTCTTCTCGACATCCCTCCGGACAGTTCTGCCGGCATTAAGTCGAAAGCCCCTCTTAACCCAACTGCCTGCAATTTCATTTTCACTAACAATTGAATCAGGCTTTCAGGCAATTCGGTATGCTCACGAATCGGAAAAGCGACATTTTCGAAGACATTCAAATCCGTCAACAAGGCACCGCTTTGAAACAGCATCCCCATTTTGCTTCGAAGTTCGTAAAGATCATTACGGCTTAAACGATGAACGTCTTGCCCATTGACCAAAACCTGTCCTTTGTCCGGCGTCAATTGCCCGGCAATCAGTTTTAACAGGGTGGTTTTCCCGGTACCGCTTGGCCCCATGATCGCGGTAATCTTACCCGTTGGAATCGACAACGAAAGATTATCGAAAATCACGCGTTCCCCTCGACGGAAGGAAAGGTTTTTTATCTCAATCACAGTTTCAAAATTCATAAGCGGCAATCATATCAAAAATCACATGATAACAAAATCGACGTCAGCCTGCTGCAAATAGGAGTGCTCCCCGTCAACAGCCAAGCAGTTCCGCCATCAGTTTCAAATCCTGAACGTCTTTAGCGGACACAAGGTCTTCGACGATCAATAAGCCACCCGGCATCTCCGGAGAAAAGGTTTTGCAATAGCCTTCCAGCAAGGCTTTGGTGTCAGCAAGAGACTGGTTTTGCAGTTTGAAAACGATCAATGGTGCGCCAGAGAATTGTTCCCCTTGGCATGCCAACTGCCAACCGGGCAAGTGGACTGCGTTCGACTTGACGGTCAACCGATAAGCGCTCAAAGCTTCCTCAGCCTGCGCCAAGGCTTCGGACGACGGCTCGACCAGCAATACACCATAGGCTAATTCACCCAGTTTTTCGTGGATATAATCCAACTTGCTGAACGTTTGCCCTTCCAGGGATTCCACCTCGAAAACGAAGGCAAACATATCGCCTTCCAAAGATTCCAGGATGTCATCAAGCCTGTCCGAATCCCAAGACAGCCATTGT
>JAWVWZ010000080.1:0-6867 GCA_033723505.1 Hydrogenovibrio sp. | reverse complement strand
CCCCCAAAGCGGGAAGATATTGGCGATTGACCAGGGTTGGCCACTGGTGATGAGTAGCAGAGTGTTGAGCAGGGCCAGTAAGATGCCGGCGAGCAGCCAAGGGTGCCATTGCCGGATGTTCTTGAATGACGGAATCAATGGCACGACATCCTGATACCGCTTTTTCTCTCGGGCCAGTAACCAACGATACAGCAGGGCGATCACACCCAGTTGCAATATCAAGGCCGGAAACCATCCGAAGGTTTGCGGCAGTGAAATGGCATTTAAAGCCGGTACCGCACGCCAGAATTCATGATGGTAAGCCGCCAGGGTCCCGCCGACCAACAGAAAAATAAATGCGGTGAAGGACAGAGGTTGCAATTGTCCCAACTTATTAAGCGTGCCGGAGGTGCAGCCATTGGACAGTTGCATGCCGACACCGAAAATAAAGGCACCGAAGATCACCGACAGGCTCAGCGGCTGGACGAAGCCGGTGAGTTTGGGAGTGCTGTAGTGACCGATTTCCAGTAAAGGAAAAAACAGAAAGGTCGTGACCGCCAACATAATTAAAACCGAGCGTATTCCCAAGGTGCGGCCATCACTCAATAATTGTTGCGAGCAGGTACGGAATCCAAACTGAAAGTAATTCAATCCGGCACCCAAAAGCCCGCCAATCGTGAAATAGCCGAGATACGGGTTCTGTATCAACAGGCTGATGGCCAATAAGCTCAGCAGCACAAGGAAGCTGGTCAGGGGGAGATCAACTGGTTTGAGTCGGATCATCGTTACAAATAAGGTCGGTTGTTGAATAGAAGCACAGTATAAATGCTTTTATGTCATAAAAATAAATTATGATTTTCGATAAGCCTATCTTAAATGCTTTATAAAAACAAAGGCTTATATTAGCCAGCCATAATGTTGTTAGCCGAGTATATATAGAGAAATATTGATATAATGAGTGTCGTTTTTAAAAGGCTTTCAATGAGGATTTCTAAGCTTGAAAAGTACAATTGTGGCAAAAATTCCGTTTAATTTTAAAGGACAGGTGTTTGAACCGTCCGCGAAACTGGATTTGGACGACTGGGCGAGACGTTCGCAGGGAGAGCTTCCTGAGTTTGCAGAAGTGATTGCGCGAGAAAACGAGATCAGTGCTTATTCTTATGAACTGGAAGTCATGGAAATGTCGGAAGTTGTTTTCGAGTCTCCCACCGGGTTGGCGGTTGCCTTTTTCGATCCACATGACCAGACGTTCGACTTTGACGGGTTTAAAAAACAATGGCAGCAACAGCAGTCATTCGATGCGCTGAATCAGATTTCCCAGGAGTATCTGGGAAAAGACCTGGAGCAGGGGTCCGATCTTCATCAAGCCTTGGTGGCAGCGTTGATGCTCGGAAAAGAGCGCTGAACCGTAGGAAACGTATTCAACTCCGGTTTCCTGATCCGATTTATTTGGGATCGCTATTAAGAAGTTTCTTCGGCAAGGATGCCATCACCAGCGAGATGCGGAAATCGCCTCGTTGTATCCATGTTTGAGCTTTTCAACGATGGGTTGCTCGAGACATCATTCAATTCAAAGGGTATTTAATGTTTGGTAACAAGTTAAAACAACGCATAACAGCATTGGAGAAAAACAATCAAGAGCAGGCAGAGATCCTTCATGCGCTTGACCGTTCAATGGCCGTGATCGAATTCGACACGAGCAAGAATGTCATCACTGCAAACCGAAATTTTTTGGACGTGATGGGATACCAGCTGGAAGAGATTCAGGGGCAGAATCACCGTATTTTTGTACCGCAAAGCGAAGCGAGTAGCTCAGAGTATCAGGCTTTTTGGCAAGAATTGTTGTCTGGTAAATTCATCTCCCATCGATTTCAGAGAAAGCATAAAAACGGCAACATCATCTGGCTGGAAGCCAGTTATAACCCTATCGTCGATTCAGCCGGAAAAGTGGTGAAGGTCGTCAAGTTCGCAACGGACATCACCGAACAGGTCAAAACGGAAAATGATGCGCGGGCACAGGTTGCGGCGATTAACCGGGTTATGGCAGTCATCGAATTCGATTTGACCGGTCAGATTCTGACCGCCAATGAAAACTTTCTCAATACGGTCGGCTACCGCTTGGAGGAAGTGGCGGGGCAGCATCATCGCATGTTTGTCGACCCTGACTTCGCGACCACGGAAGCCTATCGGGACTTCTGGAAAAAATTGGCTTCCGGAGAGTATTTGAGCGGAACCTATAAACGAGTGGGCAAAGATGGAAAAGAGATCTGGCTGGAAGCCAGTTACAATCCGATTATCGGTGTCGATGGTCAACCATACAAAGTGGTGAAGTATGCCACCGATATTGGTTCCAATGCCCATACCAAATTATTGGAAAGTGTCATCAAAGATGCTTCCAGAGTGTTGAATGGATTCTCGAACGGTGATTTGACGTTGAAAATGGCCCGCCATCTCGAAGAAGATGAAGATTCGTTGTTCAGGCAGAACATTGAATTGCTGGATGGCAGTTTGTCAAATATGGCCGACAAGTTGAAGGGCGTGATTTCTCAAGCGTTGGAAGCGTCTCAGATTGTCAATAATGCTTCTTCGGAAGTGTCCAGAGGGGCATTGGATTTGAGTCAGCGCATTCAGCAGCAGGCAGCGGCGTTGGAGGAAACCTCGGCAACGATGAATGAAATGAGTTCAGCGGTTGAAACCAATACCGGGCATGCGCAGAATGCATCGAAAGTGGCGGAAGAAGTAAGAGGCCAGGCATCCGACGGAACGGCCGTGATGCAGCAGACCATCTCGGCGATGAACTCGATTCAGGAGTCGAGCCACAAAATTGCCGAAATCGTCACCTTGATCGACGGCATTGCGTTTCAAACCAATTTATTGGCGCTGAACGCGGCGGTGGAAGCGGCCAGAGCTGGAGATCATGGCCGAGGATTCGCGGTGGTGGCCGGTGAAGTCCGTGCCTTGGCACAGAAAGCGGCGGAAGCGGCCAGAGATATTAAATCGTTGATTGAGGAAAGCGTTGGTCGAGTCGATCAGGGCACACAATTGGCGTCGCAATCCGGCGAAATGTTGGAAAGTATCAGTGCCTCGGTCGAAGAAGTGGCGAAAATGATCAGCCAGATTGCCCAGGCATCGGAAGAACAGACCGAAGGCATTAATCAGGTGCATCAAGCAATCAGCCAGATCGATCAGGTAACCCAGCAGAACGCTGCTTTGGTGGAAGAGACCACGGCCGCGTCGGAAAGCATGAGCGAACAGGCTGGGGCGTTGGATCGCAATATGCGTTTCTTTAATACCGGTTCACAAGCTCAATTGTCTGCCTCTCAGACTGAAATGAAAGCCTTACCGGAAAAGCAAACTGTGAACGTCAGAACCTCCTCGCCTTCCCAGTCTCAAATGCCAAAGCTTCAGGCGCCTAAAGCAACGGGTTCAGGTGAGGAGTGGGGAGAGTTTTAATCCGGGTTTAGACACTTTCACCTGTTTTGCTTAAAAACCGGAATGGCATTGTCCATTCCGGTTTTTTTATGTCTAAAAGGCTTGGGCGGGCCTAATATTTGCTTAAGCAGATTCAATAGATTAATATTGCCCTATAGATTTTTTCTATTGGTTTTCAACATTTCATTTCGTCAAAGCGATGAAAGCGATTTCAAAATAACGATAAATAAAATAATAATTTTTACTTAATTTTTAAAACTAAGGTGTGCACATGACAATTAGAGCGAAGTTGATTCTGTCATTTATATTAATGGTGATGTTTACCGTCATCTTGGGGATCGTCACTTTTGTACAGGTCAATAAGTTATCGGTGTCGCAAGATAAATTGGTCAACAACCTGTTGCCGAAGGTCATTGCGGTTGAAAAGATAATCATTAATGAAACCCGAACCCAGCAATATATCCGCGAATACATTTTGCTTAAAGAGGCTGCTGCAAAACAGAAAAGAGTGGAAGTCGTTGCGGAAAACCGGAAAGCGAACAAGTCACTGACAGACTACTTAAAGGAAACAATCAAATCCGAGCAAGGGAAAAAGCTTCTAGCCGGTTTTGAGAAAAAACATGATGAGCTGGTGGTGATTAATAACCGCATTGTCTCGCTGGATGAGCAAGGGGATACCGAACAGGCCATTGAACTGCTTGCCTCCGATGACGCAAAACAAGCTCGGCGCGGGCAAAGAGATGCCTTACAAAAGCTGGTTGATTATCAGAAAAAACTGGCAAACGATAGTGGGCAACAGGGATTGGCAACGAGTGATAACACTAAAATGCTGACGATGATTCTTTTGGGGCTTTCAATCATTGCTTCAGTCCTGCTGGTATTATTTATTTTAAAAAGTGTTGTTCGCCCGATTAATTACATGAAGCAAGTGATGTTGGATGTCGTGAAAAATGGTGATTTCAAACATAAAATTTCAATCGGCAATCGTGATGAAATCGGAGAGGCGCTCATGGCATTTGACGGGCTGCTCAGAAATCTGGAGCAGGCTATTGATGAAACCAACAATGTGGTGGGTGCGGTTGCGCGAGGTCAATTTGATCAACGTGTCACAGCAGAGCTTCAAGGGGATTTGGCTCAGCTGAAACAAGGGGTGAACGATTCAGCGGAATCGGTTGATTTCACCATGAAAGAACTTGCTAAAGTGATGGCCGCTCTGCAGAACGGTGATTTTTCCACTCAAGTGAATATCGATGCAAAAATGCAGGGACAGTATCGTGAAATGATGGAAGCCATGATGGCCACCACGCAGACATTAAATGGCATTATCAGTGAAATTTTAATGGTGATGGGCAAGATGGAAGCCGGTCAATTCCAAGATGATCGAGTGAATATTGAAGCACACGGCGATTTGGAAACCTTAAAGCTTGGCATCAATAAATCACTGGATATTCTGAGTAATGCCATCCAGGATGTGACCAGAGTTGTGGTGGCACAATCTCAAGGGGATTTGACGATGACGATTAACGCTGACTATCAAGGCGATTTAGACGTGCTGAAACAGGCGGTCAATACTTCTGCAGCGCGATTGAAAGAGACTGTCTCACAAGCCATGGAAGCTTCCAATATTGTTTCGTCCGCATCCTTAGAGGTGTCTAAAGGTGCACAAGACCTTAGTCAGCGTGTTCAAGAACAGGCAGCGGCTTTAGAAGAAACTTCGGCGACCATGAATGAAATGAATTCGGCGGTACAGACCAATACTGAAAATGCTCAGAATGCCTCCAAAGTTGCTGAAGAAGTCAGTGGCAAAGCGTCCGATGGTACCGGTGTGATGCAACAGACGATTGAGGCGATGAATTCAATTCAGGAGTCGAGTCATAAAATTGCCGAAATCGTCACCTTGATCGACGGCATTGCTTTCCAAACCAATTTATTGGCTTTGAACGCGGCGGTGGAAGCGGCCAGAGCGGGGGACCATGGCCGAGGATTTGCAGTGGTGGCCGGTGAAGTCCGTGCCTTGGCACAGAAAGCGGCCGAAGCGGCCAGAGATATTAAATCGTTGATTGAAGAAAGTGTGACTCGGATTGATCAGGGGACCGAGCTGGCCTCCCAGTCTGGTGAAATGCTGGAAGCCATCAATACATCCGTAGAAGAGGTGACCAAAATGATCGCTCAGATTGCTCATGCGTCTTCCGAGCAAACGGAAGGGATCAGTCAAGTGCATCAGGCAATCAGTCAGATCGATCAGGTAACCCAGCAAAACGCTGCACTCGTTGAAGAGACGACGGCTGCTTCGGAAAGTATGAGTGAGCAAGCGGATGCATTGAGTCAAAATATGGCGTTTTTCAATACAGGAGCGAAAACCTTGTTATCCGCTCCGAAAAGCGAAGTGAAGTCTTTAGCAGAAAAGCAAAAAACAGAAGATAAAACAGAGGGTAAAACGGCCACGTCTTCCCAAGCACTGAAGTTGAAAGCCCCGGAAGCAACTTCGTCCCATGATGAGTGGGGCGAGTTTTAATTCAGATTTCAAAGATTCATCTGTTTTAACGGAAACCGGAATGGCATTGTTCATTCCGGTTTTTTTGTGTCTGCTTTATGGCGGGTCGCGCGATTTGTCGCGTTTTGCATTGATTCGATGATTTTTCATGATAAAATCCTATCTGATTGTAGGGTTTTATAACTCATTGAACATTAAGGGTTTTTCGTTAAGTTTTTCTACGCAATTCATATATATTTATAAATAATAATCATAAACAAGGACGTAGTATGTCAATACGAGTGAAGCTGTTTTTATCTTTTTTCTTAATGGTTGCACTGACCATTGCTTTAGGCGTTGTTGCCTATCTTCAAGTCAATAAGCTTTCAGGCTCGCAAAAAGAGTTGGTCAACAGCCTGTTGCCCAAGGTGATCGCGGTCGAAAAAATCATTATTTATGAAACGCGAACCCAGCAGTATATTCGTGAATATATGTTGACTTCGAGCCCTTCGGTCAAGGCAGAAATGCTGAAAGGCATAGCGAGCAATCGTAAAGAAAACAAAAAGCTGACGGACTATTTGCAAACCGAGATTCATTCCGCTCGAGGCAAGGCTCTGTTGGCCGCGTTTGAACAAAAACATGCCGAACTGGTGAAGGTCAATAACCGGGTATCCGATTTGGACAGCCAGGGTAAGACCGCTGAAGCAGCGGCACTATTGATTTCCGACGAATCAAAATCTGCCAGGCTGGCCCAGAGAGATGCCTTGCAGAATCTGGTTGATTATCAGAAGAAGCTCGCCAATGACCGAGGGCAAGAAGGGATCGTGATCAGTGATTTCACTGAAACGGTTGTGATGGTGTTGCTATTGATTGTCATTTTGGTTGCGGTTGGTTTGGTGCTTTATATTCTGAAAAGTGTGGTACGCCCGATCAACTATATGAAACAGGTGATGCTGGACGTGGTGAAAGAAGGCGACTTCAAT
>JAWVWZ010000079.1:0-6954 GCA_033723505.1 Hydrogenovibrio sp. | reverse complement strand
TGCCAAGGATATGACCGAGGTCATTCAAACGCTTGAGCAGGAAAAAGTCCCTTATAAAATCGAAGACGGTTCCGGTGCGATTCTGGTACCGGAAGATGTCGTCCATTCCCTAAGACTGAAGCTGGCAGCACAAGGTTACCCTAAACAAGCGCCAACCGGGTATCAATTGCTGGATATCGACCAGGGCTACGGAATTTCCCAGTTCAAGGAAACCACACGCTATCATAGAGCTTTGGAAGGCGAACTGGCTAAGTCGGTCAAAACCATCAATGCAGTCAAATCTGCCAGAGTCATGCTCGGTTTGCCGAAACGTTCCGTTTTTGTTCGTAAGCAGCAGGAGCCGACAGCATCGGTTGCCGTTCAGTTATACCCCGGGCGCGGGTTAAGCGACGAGCAGGTGAATGCCATCGTCTATCTGGTGTCTTCCAGTGTGCCCAATATGAAACCGAAAAATGTGACCGTTGTTGATCAGCAAGGGAATTTGTTGACCAGCGATCAACAGATCGGCGGTATGAGCACCAGTTTGAAGCAGTTGGCCTATACCCGACAGATCGAAGATACCTTATCCCGCAGAATCATTAAGCTTTTGTCACCGATTGTCGGTGGTAATCATAAAGTCCGGGCGCAAGTAACCGCCGAGTTGGACTTTACTCAACAGGAACAGACCCGCGAAAATTACGAGCCTGATCCGGAAGCGATTCGATCCGAGCAGGAAATCAAGGAAATCAACCGTAAAGACGATCCGGGCGGAATTCCCGGTGCCTTGACCAATCAGCCGCCTCGTGCAGGGGTTGCACCGGAAACCGGTTACAAGCAGACCGGTCCGGATGCGGGTGTGAAAAGCTCAAAAGAGAAAAAGACCAAGAACTACGAACTGGATCGGACCGTTTCCCATATCAAAAATTCGGTCGGGACCATTCAGCGTTTATCGGTTGCGGTGGTCATCGATGATAAAGTCGGGGTTGACGAAAATGGTAAAACCAGCCGTACACCATTGACCGAAGACGAATTGAAGCGTTATCGTCAGTTGGTGAGCGATGCGGTCGGCCTGGATGAAAACCGCGGCGATACCCTCAGCATTGTTAACGCGACCTTTGCGCCGGAAGTTCAGCCAAGTTTCGAATCTCCGAAGATTTGGGAACAATCCTGGTTCTGGAATGTGGTCAAACAGGTGCTGGCGGGGCTTGCGGTCTTAATCATTATCTTCGGTGTGATTCGTCCAATGTTGAGAGATCTGTCGAAACAGGAAGAGGTTTTGATCGAATATCCGGAGAATGTGGCTGAAGAGGAAGAAGAACTCGAGAATGCCGACGAGATTTCGAAAGCGCTTGAGCAAATGAATGAAGAGGTTCAGGAAACTGCAGAAGAAGCGCAGGCCGACTCGCAAGAGGATAAGGATCTGATCGAGAAAGTGAAAGCAGTGGTCGCGGCGGATCCGAAAGTTGCTTCGCATATCATTAAGCAGTGGATGAGAGAAGAGGGTTAAGGATAGCGACTATGCCGAATTCTAAAATCGAAGAGATTGGTGAAGAAGATAACCTGACGGGATTGGAAAAAACGTCGATCCTGTTGCTGGCGCTTGGAAAAGAAACCGCCTCAAAGGTGCTTGCACATCTGAATCCGAGAGAAGTACAACAAATCGGGACGGCTATGACAGCGGTCACCGAGGTTTCTCATACCGATATTCACAATGTCATGAAAGGGTTTTTGGACGAGCTTGGCGAAGATGCTCTGGGCATCAATCCGACGGAATACGCTCAGTCCCTGATGGTGGATGCGTTGGGCGAGGGCGGCGGCGGCCTGATGGATGCGGCAATGCTCGGCGATCAGATCAAGGGCTTGGAAGCGCTCAAATGGATGCATCCTTCCACGATCTCCAATATGCTAAGAAACGAGCACCCTCAGGTGACGGCAATTGTCTTATCTTATTTCGATCCGGATTTGTCGGCGGAAATCCTGTCTGGGCTGCCGGAAAGATTTCAATCTGAGATCGTTTATCGTATCGCCACCTTGACCACTATTCAGCCTCGAGCTTTATTTGACTTGAACGACGTGATCCAAAACGCGTCAAGTGATGGAGAAGGCGGTAAACTGGCAACCATCGGCGGTGAGAAAAAAGCGGCGGAAATCCTCAACCTGGTTGGCGGAGGGGTCGATTCCAGAGTGCTGGATGAGATTGCGGTTGAACATGAAGACATCAGTAAAGCCATTCAGGATAAGATGTTCGTCTTCGAAGACATCAGTGGTATCGAACCGAGAGGCATTCAAACCATTCTGGCCGATGTACCGAACGATGTGCTGAAGATCGCTCTGAAAGGTGCGGATAAAGAGATGACCGAACTCTTCCTGAGCAATATGTCGAAACGACAGGCCGAAATGCTCAAGGAAGAACTCGAGATGAGTGGTCCGGTCAAGTTGAGCGATGTCGAAGATGCGCAAAGATCCATTATTCAAACGGTCAGACGTTTGGCTGACGAAGATAAAATTATGATGCCGGGTGCTGGAGAGGAGTTTGTCTAATCCATGGTTTCCGAATCTGATAAAACCCCCAGCCTGGCAGAAAACGAAGAACAGGATCTGCCGAAGGCCACTTTGTTGACGGCGGATTCCGTTCCGGAACCGACGATCAAAGCCTGGAAATTCTCCAATCTAGAGCAGGATGAAGTCCGAAAAGAAGAAAAGATTCGTTCGGATGTGCTTGACCAAATTCGCAAAGAAGTTGCCCCGCAAATTCGCGAACAAACCTCCCTGATTAAAAAACAAGCCTTCGAAGAAGCCCAGAAAAAGGGCTATGATGAAGGGTTTCAACAAGGCATCAAGGCTGGAAAGCTTGAAGGTAAGAGTCAGGCGGCCAAAGAGGCTGAAGAAGTGCTGGCCCCTCAGGTGAAATCTCTGCAGGAATTGGCGGAATTCATGTGTACGCCTTATCAACAGGTTTCCGAGCAGGTGTTCTCTCAGCTGACGCAAATCGCGATCGAACTGGCACGGAAAATTGTTGAAAAAAATATCGAGAAGGATAAAAAATGGGTGCTTGAAGCCGTCAAGAAGTCGGTGGAAAGATTACCAAACGAGGTGGACGCCATTGAAGTTCATGTTCATCCTACCGATAAAGACGTGATCGAAAAATATGCCAATAAGAATGCGGCAAAGTGGATTTTGATTGCCGATGAGAATGTGGGGTCCGGTACCTGTATCGTTAAACAGAATGCTTCAACTCTGGTCAATGACTGGCGCGAACAGTTGTCGGAGTTGATTGAACAAGCGTATGGCGTTTCCGAAAAAATCGCTTCAACCGCCGAAGATGCACCTTCTTCGGCGAATAACCCTAATCCGAACTCCGAAAAAGATTCCGGCGCCGTTGAAACCGAGTAGAGGATCGACCGATGCTCCAACAGTTATTCAATCAATATCTTTCCCATAAAAATGCTGAGTTGCTGTCCCAACTCCCCGATGCACCTCACTTGAAGGTCGAAGGCCGTTTGGTGAGAAGTGTGGGCATGACTCTGGAAGTCGAAGGCACCTATGCCCCTATCGGTTCTCGCTGTCGAATCGAGTCGGTGCAGCAAGGAACTGTGGATGCCGAAGTGGTTGGATTCAATGGTAATCGCCTGTTTCTGATGCCGATTGGAGAGGTTCAAGGACTTGAGCCCAATGCCAAGGTGACACCGATTGCCGGCGGGATTCAAGTCGGGGTCAGTTCGGCCATGTTGGGTCGTGTTTTGGACGGCACCGGTCAGCCTCTGGATGGAAAGCCGCCTGTCGTTTGCGATGAAAAAGTGCCGCTCCATGGGCAGAAAATCAATCCACTCAGTCGTCGCGCGATAGAGCACCCTTTGGATGTCGGCGTGAAAGCCATTAATGCATTGTTGACCTTGGGAGAAGGGCAGCGTGTCGGTTTGATGGCCGGAACCGGGGTGGGGAAAAGTGTTCTGTTGGGGATGATGACCCGTTTCACCGAGGCCGAGATTGTCGTGGTTGGACTGATTGGTGAGCGTGGTCGAGAGGTCAACGATTTTGTCCGCAACAACCTGGGAGAAGAAGGTTTGAAGCGGGCTGTGGTCATTGCCACGCCTGCCGATGTTCCGCCATTAATGCGGTTGCATGGTGCCATGCTGGCGACAGCGATTGCCGAATATTTTCGTGACCAGGGCAAAAGCGTCCTGTTATTGATGGATTCTTTGACCCGTTTCGCACAGGCGCAACGGGAAATTGCGCTGGCCGTTGGAGAGCCGCCTGCCAGTAAAGGGTATCCGCCATCCGTATTTGCAAAATTACCGCAGTTGGTGGAAAGAGCTGGTAACGGCCAGGTTGGAAAAGGATCGATTACGGCCATCTACACGGTACTGGCCGAAGGCGATGACCAGGCCGACCCGGTAGTGGATTCGGCACGTGGGGTCCTGGATGGTCATATCGTTTTATCGAGAGAAATAGCCGATTCCGGTCGTTATCCGGCCATTGACATCGAATCGTCGATCAGCCGATTGATGATCGATATCGCCGATGATGAGCAACTTAAGATGGCGCGTCGCTTTAAACAAATCTATTCCAACTACCAGAAGAATTACGATTTGATCAGTGTCGGTGCCTACCGACAGGGAAGCGACCCTCAAATCGATCTGGCAATTGCCAAATATCCTGAATTCAATCATTTCCTGTCCCAGGGAATCGATGAAAAATTCACTGTGAACGAAAGTGTACAGGCTTTAAAGGCAGTGGTTTCCTAATCGACTATGGCGACTTCCAGACTCGAACGTATGCAAAAACTGGTCGACCTGGCGCAAGCAGAAGTCGAGAGTGCCTCCAAATTGTTGCGCAATTTGCAACAACAGCACAATCAGGAACAGGCGCAATTGGATTCTTTGCAATCCTATCAAGTCGAATATATTCATAAGTTGACTCGAAAAGAGTCGACGACGTTACAACAGCTCAATACCACCCAAGCCTTTCTGGATAAATTGAATCTGGCCATTTCAGAGCAAACCAACGAAATCACCAAATTGGATCAAGCCATTGATGAAGCAAAAGAACAATGGATTGAACATCGTAAACGAGAGCAGTCTTTGGTGAAGCTGTATCAAAAATTAAAAAAGAATCATCAGGTTAGACTGGATAAGCTCGAGCAGCGTGTACTCGATGATTTGGCCGGGCGTCAGTTTTATCTGGATAGGAATTCCGAAGATTGATTTGCCCTTTCCCGCGTTTCGCACAGCGGCCTGACAGAGTTGGCTTGCTAGTTGCTTTGGGATAGACAGTTAAACTAAATCAATAGCAAAGAGCCTTGATATGAATGGTCAAATTACCTCATTAAAAGCAACTTCGGATGTCGACTCTCAATCGACCGCTCTCGGGCGGCAATCTTTGCCTAACGGAGGCGGCTTATTTGCCTTGTTGATGGCCGACAACGGCAATGTTCAATCAACCTCATCCCCACAGGAAGGCAAGCCTGTCTTACCGTCAACGGTTTTAACGGGGGATAACGCTTCGGCTAAAGCCTTGGCAGATGTCTTGCCTCAATTATCACTGAAAGAAACGCCTTTAAGTGTGACGGGCAAAGAGGTTGAAGCTTCTGGTGCTCCGGCATCACTGGCCGGGGTTTCCGAAGATGAAGCACAGTTTTTAACTTCATTCGGGCGCTTCAGAGCTGCCGATATGCGTTCAGACGTGTCCAAAGTTGCTTCTGAGACTTCAGCCAAAGCACTCGCACAGCAAAAGTTGGCCGATGTAGATGCAGGTGCGCTTGATGTTGATCTGCCATCGGATATGGCATCATTGGCATCGGTCCAAAATGCCGTTAAACAAGTTGCTTTGGCGCAGGGAGATAAAGCTGCTCCAGTCAAAGGCTCAGCCATTGAAATGCCGGATGATTTGACCTCTGTTGATGCATCCAAAATCGATGCAACTCAGGCGGATATGGCACAGGCTGGTACGTCTCAAACTGATGTGACTCAGGTGGATGTGACCCAGTCAGCTAAGCCACAAGCCGACGCGACTCAGGTGGATGTGACCCAGGCAGCTAAGCCACAAACCGACGCGACTCAGGCGGATGTGATTCAGACAGCTACGCCACAAACCGACGCGGCTCAGGCGGATGTGATTCAGGCAGCTACGCCACAAACCGATGCGGCAGATACGACTCAAACCGGTATGACGCAAACAGATGCGCCCCAAACGGATATGACTGAAGCGAATAAGGTACATTCCGAGAATGCACACCCCCAATCGGTCAATCCGGTGGTCGAACCGGCTGATGAAACCTTGCCGGATGATGCAGGTGACAAGGTTGCAATGAATGCCACCACCGGGCAGCCTGAAAATGCAAATGATCCTCAGCATAATGATAATGAGAAAAAGGCACTGGATGGCGCACAGCAATCTGCACAATCAGTTCAGGCTTCAACCGCGACTAATTCGCCCTCTAACGCGGCGAATAGCAGCTCTGCCAGTACTTCATCCGGTTCCGGGCAAGCGCAGACGACGGCACAGTCTTCTATGTCGGGACAACAGGGCGGGCAACAAAATTCTCAACAAGGTGCTTCTCAAAACCCACAATTTTCTTATAATGCTGCACCTAATCAGAATCCTCAAACACAACAAAAACAGTTTGAACGTCAATCGGCCGCCGTTAAAAGTTTCAATGATATGGTAATGGCCGACTCGAATACGGCGGATAAAGTTCAGAAGGTGCTGGGAGATTTGGGTCTGGGCCTAAGTGGAAAATCGCAGTTGCCGGCCAGTTTCCAAGGTATTCCTTTCCCGGTTCGTTCCCAACAGTGGGGACAGGCACTGGGACAAAGAGTGGTCTATATGGCCTCGAATAAAATCCAAGAAGCTAAAATTACCTTGAACCCGGAAAAATTGGGGCCGGTTCAAATTAAATTGCATATGGATAAGGACAAGCAGATTCATGTCGCTATGTCTGCCCATCATGCAACAACCAAAGAATCAATGGAAGCG
>JAWVWZ010000078.1:0-7001 GCA_033723505.1 Hydrogenovibrio sp. | reverse complement strand
TCCAATGTTTTCAGATGATCGAACAAGTCGAAATTCCAGCTGCGAAGCGCATCGCTGTTGGAGCGGAAGTCCACTGGATAGGGGATGACATGAATGCCGAATTTACGTGCGATGCCAACCGATCTGGGCATGTGAAATGCCGAGGTCACCAGAAGGTAGGTGCCGTGTGCCACGGGTAGAATCGGTTTGGTGTATTTAAAATTTTCGTAAGTATTGCGCGAAAGCGATTCAATGCGCAAACGATGACTGTCGATTCCCATGCCGGTCAACAACTGTTTTGCCAGGCTGCCTTCATTTCCTTTGCCCTGCAGTCTGACTTGACCGCTGCCACCGGTGAAGATAACCGGGGCATGGGGGTAGCGGTCCGCCAATATTTTCGCCGCGAGGTAACGGTCTCCACCCAGGCCGATTTGGGGTTGTTGCCAGCTAAGGCTACGTGGCAGATCCTCTCCGCCGCCCAGCACGATAATGCCATCGATCTTTGATGGTAAATGCTGAGCGATAGGAAAACGTTTCTCCAGTGGACGAATCAAATAGTCTCCGACCGGATAGGCCAAAACGGCAAAGGCGAGGATTGCGGTCGGAAATAAAATCCATTTTGCGGCATGAAGGCGATGCATCCATAACAAGAATGTGCCGACAATAAAGCCGATCAGTAGCAGGTTGCCGGGGCTTAATAAAGCCCAGGCCAGTTTCGAGAAGATAAAAAAGAAAGTATCCATAGAAACGGTCAGTCGATCAAAGTGTCTTTGGCAAACAGAGTTCGGTTTCGGCCTTGTTCTTTGGCCAGATAGACCGCGTTATCGGCGTGTTTGACCATGGTTTCGAAAACGGCCTCGAAAGTCGGATAAGCAGCAACTCCGCTGCTGAAGGTGATCGGAGGGATGCCGAGTGACGCCCAGTCCGCCTGTCGGAAAGCGCGATGCAGTTTTTCCATAATGAATTCGGCCTGGTCTTCGTTGGTATTGATAAAGAGCGCGATGAATTCCTCGCCGCCCCAGCGATAGATATAGTCCGAACTTCTTAAAGTGCTACGTAATAGGTCAGCACAAAAGATCAAGGTGTCATCCCCTTTCTGGTGACCATAGACATCATTGATTTGTTTGAAATGATCCAAATCGATAATCGCCAAGCATAAAGGGTGGCCGGTTCGTTGGGAAATGGCCAGTTCTCGTAAGACGGTTTTTTCGCCTTCGCGACGGTTTGGCAGGTTGGTGAGGACATCGTCAGCGGCCAGACTTTCCAGTTGGAATTGAAGTTGTTTGTGGTCGGTGATGTTTTGCACCATGCCCACCGCGTGGGTTGGGTTGCCTTCGGTATCGCGTTCGCAGACTTTGCCTTTATCTTTGACCCAGATGTAATGGCCATTGCGGTTTTTCAGACGATATTCGGCTTCGTAGGTGACGCGAAATCCTTTTAGGTGTTCGTCAAGTGTGCGCATAACGCGGGACAGGTCGTCCGGATGAATGTTTTCGCTCCAGGTACTGATGTCCGGTTTCATTTCATCCGGGCCGTACCCCAACGTTCTTTTTAATTGAGGACTGAAAAAGACATAGCCTGTGTCGATTTCCCACTCCCAAATGCCATCGCTGGCTTCGTTCAGGGCAAACCAGACGTGCTGGTTTTGGGTAAACATGTCTTTTTCCAGCGCCAGGCGTTTGTTGATATTTCGAGCGACCGAGAGGAAATAGTCTTTGCCGTTTTCTTCAAAACAGGAGGTCACCACTTCCACTGCGATTTCGCCGCCGTTTTTGTGGATGTGGCGGCCAACGAAGGTATAGGGTGTGTTGTTGCGAATCACTTGGACAACTTCTTGCCATTGCGGCATGCCTTGCACGTCTTTTTGCAGGCTCAATACCGAGTGATTGAGGATTTCTTCTCGGGTGAATCCCAGATCTTCATAAGCAGTGCGATTACACCCAATGATATTCGAGGTTTCCGGATCGATCAGGTAAACCGCATCGGCAAGATGTTCAAATTGAGTTTCAAGGCTGGGAAAAGAGGGATCTGCTGTCATATGTCAGGTGATCACATTGTTTAATCTATTAAAGTGGGTGAAAGCGTTTAAGCCTGTCTATCGATTATAGCGTGAGAATTTTCGGTTTTGAATCGAATGCGCAAAATTGTCTAGCTTTTTCTGAAAAAAATAGGTTTCATCTGATTTTTGGATGGGTAATAATGCTTAAAAAATAACCGATTTCACTTTAAAAATTTGAAAACGTCCTTATAAGTAGAACAAGTAACGTGGATAACGGGAGTCGCGAGATTTTCCGTAGGAATTAAGGAGTTTCGAATGATTGATAAATTTACCTCGCAGTTTCAATCGATTTTGTCTCAGGCGCAATCGTTAGCGGTTGGCGGTGGGCAACAGTTCATTGAGCCATTGCATATTTTGGCGGCTTTGTTGCAGGAGAAGAGTCCGCTATTGGATTTGGCCGGTGTTCAGGTCGCCCAGTTAAGAACGTCGGTGGATCAGAAGCTGGCGGGTTTACCTAAGGTTTCCGGAACAGGTGGAGATGTGCAATTGTCTCAGAATGCCGGAAGGATATTGAATTTGATGGATCAGATCGCTCAAAAGAATGGCGATGCTTATATCGCGAGCGAACTGTTTTATCTGGCGGCTTTGCAGTCAAATGATGCTGTGAAGGAGTTATTGAAACAAGCCGGCGCGACGGAAAAAGGCATCGAAGATGCGATTAATCAGGTAAGAGGGGGCGAAAGCGTGCAAGATCAGAATGCGGAAGAAAACAGACAAGCGTTGGATAAATATACTTTGGATCTGACTGCCCGTGCGGAAGCCGGCAAACTCGATCCGGTGATTGGCCGTGACGATGAAATTCGTCGTGCCATTCAGGTGCTGCAGCGTCGTACCAAGAATAACCCGGTTTTGATCGGGGAGCCGGGGGTGGGTAAAACCGCGATTGTGGAAGGTTTGGCTCAGCGAATCATCAATGGTGAAGTGCCAGAAGGGCTGAAAAATAAACGCCTTTTGTCCCTGGATTTGGCAGGCTTGTTGGCCGGTGCGAAATATCGCGGGGAATTCGAGGAACGTTTGAAAGCCTTATTGAAGGATCTGGAAAAACAAGAAGGCTCGGTGATTCTGTTTATCGACGAAATTCATACCATGGTCGGCGCCGGAAAAACCGAAGGGTCGATGGATGCCGGAAATATGCTGAAACCAGCATTGGCACGTGGCGAACTGCACTGCATCGGGGCCACCACTCTGGATGAATATCGCGAGAATATCGAAAAGGACGCGGCTCTGGAGCGTCGTTTTCAAAAGGTCATCGTCGATGAACCGACCGAAGAAGATACCATTGCAATTTTGCGTGGCCTGAAAGAACGTTATGAAGTGCATCACGGGGTGGCGATTTCCGATCCGGCGATCATTGCAGCGGCGCATTTGTCGCAACGGTATATCACTGACCGTCAGTTACCGGATAAGGCAATCGACTTGATCGATGAAGCAGCTTCTCGCATTCGAATGGAAATCGATTCCAAGCCGGAAGAAATGGACCGTCTGGATCGTCGCCTGATTCAGTTGAAGATTGAGCGCGAAGCCTTGAAAAAGGAAAAAGACGAAGCGACCAAAAAACGTTTGGAAGAGTTGAACGGTCGAATTGCCGAAATGGAAAAAGAATATTCCGATTTGGAAGAGATCTGGAAAAAAGACAAGGCAGCTTTGCAAGGTGCGAAGCAGTATAAAGAAGAACTGGATAAAGCGCGTATCGATATGGAAGCGGCGCGCCGTGAAGGCAACCTGGGCAAAATGTCCGAGTTGCAATATGGCGTGATTCCGGATTTGGAAGCGAAAATTCAAGCGGCGGAAGCGGCGGAAAACGACGGAGAAGACGGTGAAATGCATTTATTGCGTAACCGTGTCACCGAAGAGGAAATCGCCGAAGTCGTCGCGCGCTGGACCGGCATCCCGATTTCCAGAATGCTGGAAGGCGAGCGTGACAAGTTGTTGCGTATGGAAGAGGCCATCGGCGCGAAAGTCATCGGTCAGGAAGAAGCGGTTAAAGCGGTTTCCGATGCCATTCGACGTTCACGTGCGGGCTTGTCCGATCCGAACCGTCCGAACGGCTCTTTCTTGTTCCTTGGGCCGACCGGGGTCGGGAAAACCGAATTGACCAAAGCGCTGGCGGATTTCCTGTTCGATACCCAGGATGCAATCGTGCGCCTGGACATGTCCGAGTTCATGGAAAAGCATTCAGTGGCTCGCTTGATCGGGGCGCCTCCGGGGTATGTCGGATATGAACAAGGCGGTTATCTGACGGAAGCGGTTCGTCGCAAGCCTTACTCGGTGATTCTACTCGATGAGGTCGAAAAAGCGCATCCGGATGTGTTTAATATCCTGTTGCAGGTATTGGATGACGGGCGTTTGACCGATGGTCAAGGGCGCACGGTGGACTTCAAGAACACGGTGATTGTGATGACATCGAATCTGGGGTCGCACATTATCCAGGAAAAAGCAGGGTCGGCGACTTACGACGAGATGAAGCAGGATGTGATGGAAGTGGTCGGTGGTCATTTCCGTCCGGAATTCATCAACCGTATCGACGATATCGTAGTATTCCACCCGTTGAATCAGGCGCAGATCCGTTCGATTACCAATATTCAACTGAATCACTTGCGTCAACGTTTGGCCGACAACGATTTGCAGTTGGAAGTCTCCGATTCGGTATTGGATATGATCTCGGAAGCCGGTTTCGATCCGGTGTATGGCGCCAGACCTTTGAAACGTTCGGTTCAGCAGATGGTGGAAAATCCTTTGGCTCAACGTCTGTTAAAAGGCGAATTCGGCCCGGGTGACACCATTCATGTCGGACTGACTGATGGCGAAATTGATTTTCACTAATCTTTTCTATCTATATAGCTAAGCCTTTAACCCATGGCATCGTAAGATGCCATGGGTTTTTTTATGCCCATTTGATTCTAGGATGCTCTTTCCCCCTGCCTGGCAGATTTCCGTTCGACACTGCGTTTGCCGAATTTTCGGTGGGCATAGAGCATCCCCGGAATCGTTAGCCCCAGGCCAACATGAATCAGACTGCTGGTTTGCGACCAATCGGCATCGCCAAAATAGTAAATGCCCAGACTGCTGGTCACCAGAATGGCCCAAACCGAGAGGAAAATCCCCCCATTGAGTCGATTTTCTTTTTTGCGCCAGTGCGAACGGATATGGAGGCTCCAAATGGCCCCCAATAACCACACCAGCCCCCAGCCGACGATTGCATGCAAGGAGGTGAGAGCTGCCCGAGTCTGTCCGCTGGTGATTGGCAACGTCATCAAAGTGTCGAGTCCATCACCGTCCCATTGCAGGCGAAAGACCAGCAGCGCGGGAATCAGCAGTAATCCACTGAGGGTCACCAATATGACCATAGCTTGAAACAAGGGTAGAAAATATTTTGGATAACCGTTCATCTTTTCTCCGAAAATTTGAGCCTTTATCGATTTGTCCGCCTGGCTTTACAGGGCAAGGCTGGACAGATTTATGGCAGAAGACTGTGGCTGTGGAAAATAAGTCGCCGAAAATTTTTGTGCGACCGACGCTCGTTGGTTGACCGGGGTGATCGCCAGCACTTTGGTCAATGCATCCGCCAGCCAGGCATCTTCAGCCGCGACGCTGATGATTGTGTTCTCCGGCTGAACCCCCTGGTTATTGATAATGTAACTGGGGTAACTGGCGTCTCTCGAATGGCTGATTTGAGACGTTGCCAATGCCCGGTTTTTTAATTGCGTCAAGGGTATGAGCTGGTACCACTCATTACGCTGGTGTATCGGGATTTCAATGTCGCCGAACACGCGGATGTCGCCTCCTGCATTGATCCATCCGGTTGTCACCTGAAGGTCTTGCAGGGTTTGTACCGCCCGATCGACAGCATACCCTTTGGCGATGCCGTCCAGGGTGATCAGAACCGGTTCGTTCAACCTTGCCGAATCTTCGCCAATTTCGAGGCTGTCAGCGGTACCGGATAGCTGAAAGGTTTGGTCGAAATGGTTTGGCAGATATTGGCGTTGTACCAGATAACCGGCCAGGGTACAGTTGAACAGGCCATCGGTCTGACGGTACAAGCGATCGGCCAAACGCAGAACTTCCAGCGTTTCCGGCGGTAATTCGACCCAGTCCCCCGATGACTTGTTCAGCTTGGACAATGCACTGTTCGGCTGATGAAAACTCATTTGGGTCTGAATGGCTTCAATGACGGCAAAGGCCGCTTGAAAGGTTTGATGATCTGTCGTGCCGGATTGAAATCCGATTTCGACATAAGTGCCCAGCAAAGGTTTCATTCTTTTGACGATGGAGGGTTGGTTTTTCATGGTTTGAGCATCACCTCGTATAAAGCCAGCAGTCGTTTGATGCCGTTGGTGACATTCCGGCAGGACAGGGTGGCACCGCTGATATTGGGGATGTCCTCTTCCAATGCCAGCGGACGGTTCTTATCGGCTCCGACAAAGTGAGCCCGCCAATCGGCTTCGCGAATCTCGTCGCCGTAGGTTTCCCGGTAGTCCATGACTTCGACACCGAGTACCGTTCCTTGAGGAGACAAGGCGACGGCATAAGTGATGAATTCGTGTTTGCCGATGACCTTATCGACGATGAACCAACCTTTAAAGCGTCCTTTTTCATAAGCCTTCCAGATTTTCTGGGTTTGCCAGCGTTGACGGATATCGCTCAGTGTTTCTATGGCATCACGTTGGTCATCATTCATTTTGACAAAGTGTTTGCTGAAGGCCGTCGCTTGCGGATAAAGCACGCTTTGCGCCTGAGTCACTGTCAAATATTGCACGGCATAAGCCGGTGAAGTGATGGCGATAGCCGGCAGGATGAAAGCAGGGATTATCGATTTCATAAATTCCTTTGCTGTTCGTTAAATAAAAAAAGCACTTAATGAAAAGTGCTTAAACTCGCTATGGAGAGGAGGATTAGAAGTTGTAGCCCAGTTTGAGCTTGGTTTCGTACTTGGTTTTTTCAATTAAATGAAGTCCAGAAGCCT
>JAWVWZ010000077.1:0-7030 GCA_033723505.1 Hydrogenovibrio sp. | reverse complement strand
TCACTGACACTGTAGCGATTCAGGAAAAACTTGAGTTCTTCGCTGTATAGCGGATTGAGCGGCAGCAATTCCTTAAAGGCATTCATGATCGCCAGTCCGTAGGCTTTCAGTTCCGTTTCCGAGCCGTCGCGGATTTCTTTCGGGTAGGTGACATGTGCATGATAAGGTTCGGATTCGGAGATCCATTCGGAAATCTGGAAACGACAAACGCCCTCGGCAATCAACTGAATGTAGTCGTCTTTGACTTTCGGGTCGTGGATACGAATCAAGGTCCCGGTTTTGGCAAAATCCTCCGGACGTGCTTTATTGTGCTCGTCGGTATCGACGAAGATGATGCCGATATAACGCTGTTTGGAGTCGATGACCTTTTCAATGGTCTTATTCCACAGACTCTTGTTCAGAAGCACCGGGAGGGTTTGCCCCGGGAAGAAAGGTCGCTCTTTGACAGGCAACAGGAACAGATGCGAAGGCTGGGAAGCATTCGCTCTGATCAGGCGCGCGAAGCCTCGCTCGACTTGCTTGACGACCTCGTCTGCATCCAGGGTTTCGGCTTCATCGTCCAGCACGCCCTCAATGGTGTCGTCATCGGCAGGCGTTGTCTCTTGCGTGTCCTGCTGCTCTTCGGCGTATTCTTCGATATGGTCTTCAAATTCCGCAAACTCGATATCGGCAGGATCAAATTCCTGCTGATCCGGTTTTTCCGGTTGGGTTTCTTCTATGTCAAATTCTGGTTTATCACTCATGGGATACAAACTTTTGCTGTTCAATTAAGGTATCATATGGGGATTAAAATTTCGTTTTTCAAGCTAAAGGGAAAAGAAAAAATGCAAAAAATTAAAATTGGTTTCGTGACCGTTTCCGACAGAGCCAGCCGTGGAGAATATGAGGATTTGGGCGGTCCGGCAATGCGTGAGTGGATGACCAATGCGTTGACGAATGACTGGGAGCCAGTGGTTCGTTTGATTGAAGATGAACAGGACGTCATCGAAGCAACGCTGAAATCGTTGGCGGATGACGAACAGTGCTGTCTGATCGTGACCACCGGGGGCACGGGGCCTGCCAAACGCGATGTCACGCCGGAAGCGACTGAAGCCGTCTGTGACAAGATCCTGGACGGGTTCGCCGAACAAATGAGAGCGGTTTCGCTGCAATATGTGCCCACCGCGATTCTGTCTCGTCAAATCGCGGGCACGCGCGGCAGCTGTTTGATCATTAACCTGCCCGGAAAGCCTTCGGCAATCAGCGAATGTCTGGAAGCGGTTTTCCCTGCGGTGCCTTATTGTGTCGACCTGATTGAGGGGCCGTATTTGGAAACCGATGAAAGCTTTATCAAGGCTTTCCGCCCGAAACATGCTAAAAAACCGGCAGATAAATAAGAGATGATGTTATGACAAATTTCAGCTATCAATACGAAGGCCTGGAGACGGTGATGGATTTTGTCCGTTGGGGCGGAACCCTGTTCCAGAAAAGCAATTTGTTTTTCGGGCACGGCACCGACAATGCATTCGACGATGCCAAGGTCTTGGTGTTTTATGCGCTGAAATTACCCTGGTCTACGCCGGAAACCTTTATGTCGGCGCGATTGACGACCGCGGAAAAACAGCAGGTGACGGAGTTGTTTCGCCAACGAATCGAAACTCGCAAACCATCGGCTTATCTGACGGGAGAGGCCTGGTTTGCAGGATTGAGATTTATCGTCAATGAGCATACTCTTGTGCCCAGATCGCCGATTGCCGAGTTGATTCAACAGCAATACCGTCCCTGGGTGGAGCCGGATGACGTAACCGCCATTCTGGATTTGTGTACCGGTTCCGGCTGTATCGGCATCGCCAGTTTACAGGCTTGCCCGAATGCGGAAGTGGATTTGGTGGATATTTCCGCAGAGGCCTTGGCGGTTGCGCGTCAAAACATTGAACTCTATGGACTGGAAGGGACCGTGCATGCCATTCAATCGGATTTGTTCGCGGGGGTGCAAGGGAAACGCTATGACTTGATCGTCTCCAACCCGCCTTATGTCGATCAAATCGAAATGGAAGCGCTTCCCGATGAATTTAAACAGGAACCGAGTTTGGGACTGGCCGCGGGTGAAGATGGACTGGATTTGGTCAGAAAGATTCTGGCGGAAGCCGCCGATCACTTGACGGAGGAAGGCACCTTGATTGTTGAAGTCGGAGTGTCTCAGTATTACCTTGAACAGGCCTACCCGGAAATCCCCTTCTATTGGTTTGAATTTGAGCAGGGCGGTGAAGGGGTTTTTGCGATCCAGAAATCCGAGCTGGATGTTTATCAGGAAATTCTAAGAGAGCGGGTGAATCCTTTCTGAACCGATAACGGGTTTTTCGCGATGAACTGGGATTGAATTTTCGGTAAATCTCAAGAGTTGGTTGATTATTTGCTTGTGAAAAGCATATTTCATTTGAATTGACTATTTTTTGACGATATTCATTCACTCATGGGACGGCCCATAGAGTGATAGATGCTAGGAAATAATTTATGAATGCCCAGAAAACAGCTTTGAAAATTGCGTTTTTGACTGTCATTTGGTTGGCCTTGCCTTTGGCCGGCATGCCGGCACTTGGTCAACAGGCTCCGCTCATTGATCTGGGCGCCGAAGCCAAAAAACATCAGACGGTCACGCCTGAATCGCATGACCAAAAGCCGACCCATAGCGAAAAAAAGGCAGCCGAACAACCTTCCAAACCCGTTCACTGGGGCTATTCCGGGAAGGAAGCACCGAGATATTGGGCGGATTTGTCTCCCAAGTTCGGTTTGTGCAAGACGGGAAAAAACCAGTCGCCGATTAATCTGATGGATGAAATTGCTGTTGGAACCACCAGCCTGCCAGGGTTTGATGTTCATTATCGAGACAATGTTCTCAAAATTCTCAATAACGGGCATACGGTTCAGGTCAACTATCCGCTGGGCAGTTATATCAAAATCAACAACCACCGTTATGAGTTGATGCAATTCCACTTTCATACGCCTTCCGAGCACCAGTATAATGGCTTCAATTATCCAATGGAGCTTCACCTGGTTCACCGCGACGGCTATGGCAACCTGGCGGTAATCGGGATTCTTTTCCAGGAAGGAAAAGCCAATCCGACCTTGCAGAAAATTCTTGATCATTTGCCGAAGAAGCCCGGAAAGGAAGAGATTGTCAGTTCGGTGACCATTAACCCGAATAAATTCTTTCCAGCCAAAAAACAGTTTTTCAAATACAGTGGATCTTTGACGACGCCACCTTGTACGGAAGGGGTCTACTGGATGGTGTTCAAGCAGCCGATTGAGGCTTCGGCATTGCAGTTGCAGCAAATGAATGAAGCCATGGGCGAGAATGCTCGTCCCATTCAGAAGCTGTTCTCACGTTCGTTATTGAAATCCTGGACGGATATTCGTCAGGACCACCAGTTTTACGAATTCTATTAGGCTTTTCGGCTTGCCGAATGCAGAACGGTCGCTAACGATTGTCGTTAGTGGCCGTTTTTTGTTTGTGGGAAAAAATTCCGTTTAGCGTTGCAGTGCTTGACTTATTCCAGTCATTTTCAGATATTAGACACAGTCGGGTGAAATTCAGAGGGTGCAATGCAAATCAAACATTTTCCGCAATATTGGCGCTCGTTATCTTTGAAAGTGAAATCCCTTGTCATTTCCGTGTTGGTGGTTGCGCTGTTTCTAACCCTGTTGCCTTATATGGTGAAGTTTGGAATGGAACGGGCATTGATGAATCAAGGTGCGGATAAGGTCACGATTCAAGACGTCTCCTTGAACCTGTTCACCGGACGATTTCGGGTTGAAGGGTTGAAAGCTGAAAAGCAGGGTCAGCCTCCGGTGACACTTGGAGAATTCTTCGTTGATTTGGACTGGCCGGCCTTGTTTAAGCAGCATTTGGTGATGGAACGTATTCTGCTGAAACAGACCGATATGAAAATCGTCTATCATCCCGATCAGTCGATCATGATTGCCGGTATTCATATTCCTTTGACATCCAAACAACCGGCATCTAAGCCAAGTGAACCAAGTAACTGGCGTCTGGGGTTGACTGAATTAACATTGGAAAACACCCATGTCCATATTCTTACCCCCGAGTTGAATAAAACCATCCGTTTTGATCAGGTGCGCATCGACCATTTGCAAAACTGGCAACCCGATCAGCCTGCCAAGTTGGTGTTTCACTTGATGGTGGGTGAAGGTAAAGAGTTCGGCGGGTTCTCCGGCAGCTTAACTCTCTCGCCGTTTTCCGAAACGCAAAAGGCCAGTGGCCATATTAAAATCGACAATCTGCTTTTACAGGCATATCAAAACTTTTTACCAAAAGAAATCAGCAAGCTCGCCGCCAAAATCGACGGCAATTTCGATATCAATGTCAGTAACCATTATGGGGACATAGACGCATATCTTGATAGTCGTATGATGACGCGGAATTTTGCATTCGTCAGCAGTCAAATTTCTGCCAGCAGCAAGCAGATCTCTCTTAACGGCACGACCAAAATTCATGTACGCGGCGATCATGCCGAGCTGGATTCGACCTCCACGCTAGCGGTGGGGCAAACGCAATTGAGTACGCCCGAGCAGCAACTTCAATTCGGATCGTTGAAACTTGAAGGTCAAAGAGAATTGAAGCAAACCCATTCCGGTATGGCACTGACGTCAAACGATGTCTTGAGGGTGTCCGACCTGGTTGCGAAAGAGAGTCAGCAATCTGTTCAAGCGCGTCTCGGACAAATAGACTGGCAAGGCCGTTTGGATCTGGCACAACAAACAAGTGCTTCCACGACGTCTGCTGATCCGCAAGCGTCTCTTCCTTTTTCCGTTTCATTGGACGGTAAGCTCGGACTGAATGAGATTGGCGCTTCCCAGCCACCACTGTCGTTAGAAGGAGGGCAAGTCGCCTGGTCGGGCAATCTGAAGGTGTCTTCGGTTGACGGCTTGCAAACAAAGGGAGCGGTCGTCCTGAACAAGGTTTCTGTCGAAAACAAGCAGCAGAAACTTTTGATGGCCTCTTTTAAACGTTTCGCCACCCAGTTGGGGTTTCAGTCTGAGGGTCAAGCCCTGAATCTTGCAAACATTCAGCTTGATCAACTTCAGGTTGCCAAGCGTCGAGTCGACAAGGCGCCGATGGTGGATGTTGGGCGTGCAACGCTCGATCAGTTCGGAATGTCCGGGTCAAAGACCATTCATGTCGGCCATGTCGATTTGAATGGATTGAAAGTAAAGTTGCTGTTTGATCCCAACCGACAATTGCAGCAACTCAATGCTTTGAAGGCATCGCTTCCACTTGAAAAGCCGGCGGAAAAAAATGTCAAACAACCACCCAAGCCAGCATCCAAAGCGATTAAAACTTCAAACGATGCCCCTCAGATTCGGTTTGATGGCTTGGATTTTTCGGGGAAAAACCGGGTTGAGATTTTGACGGAAGCCACGACCCCCAATATGGACAAAAAAATTCTGATCCAGAAGCTTCATATCGGCAAAATGGATTCCAACGTGCCTTCCCGCCAAACGCCAGTGGCAATGAACGCCACCATCGACAAATATACCAAATTATCGATGAATGGAGAGGTTCAGCCGTTTACGCCTAAGGTTAATCTGGCACTGAAAACCGACATCAAAGAACTGAGTCTTTATTCTTTCTCGCCTTTGATCAAAAGGGATTTGGGGTACCGTATTCAAAGTGGTTCCCTGAGTTTACAATCCGATGCGAAGGTCAAAGATGATATGCTGGATTCGACCAATCAGGTTTCATTGATTGGCTTTGATATGGCGGCAGAACCGGCGGAAGGGGCAAGCGTCAAATACGATGCCAAAAATCAACAGGAAGCTTCATTGTTGGCTCCAAGCGCGTTGAAGTTCGGCCTGGATATGTTGCGGGACAATAACAACAATATCAAATTGGAGCTGCCGGTGAAAGGGAATTTGGCCGATCCGGACTTTAACGCTTCAGGGGCGATTAATATTGCGTTGAAGAAAGCCCTCACCGGTGGAACCAAGCTCGCACTGATCATGGCATTGCAACCCTATGGCGCCATCGCGATGGCAACTAATTATGCGATGAACCAGGCGAATAAGATCACTTTCCAACCGGTCGCCTATCTGCCCGGGACCACTGAAATGGCGGAAGGTATGCCGGAGTATCTGGATAAGATGGGCAAACTGTTAAAGCAGAAACCGCAGATTACCCTGAAGGTGTGCGGCTACTATACCGATCAGGATCAAGCCTATTTCCAAAATGAAGGTTTGACCGGAGACGACTTGAAAGAGCAGTTATATGATCTGGCCAAATATCGACAGCTATTGGTCAAGGACTGGCTGGTCACGAGAGGGGGAGTTACTTCCGATCGTTTAACCACCTGTTATCCTCAACGCCAGGAAGGTTCTGTGACAGGAGTCGCTCTGACGATGTAGGCGTTATTTTTGAAACACTAGGAAGGAAGTCAATTCGGAGGCGATGGAAGATGTTAAACAAATCGGATTTGGTGTCGCAAAACATTATCCTCAATGAAGGGGAGGTCGAAACCAAACGGGCGGAAATCAAAGCTTATTTCAATCGCACCTGGGAAGTCTATGAAGCACTTTTCGAAACATTGGCTTCCGACGAGGTTTTCTATGAAAGACCTTGCTCTCTGAGACACCCGCTGATTTTCTATTTCGGCCATACGGCGACCTTCTTCACCAATAAACTGGTCCTGGCAAAACTGCTTCCGGAAAGAATCAATCCGAAGATCGAATCCCTTTGTGCGATCGGGGTGGATGAGATGTCCTGGGATGATCTGGATGAGTCTCATTATGACTGGCCCAGTGTGGCGGACGTTCGGCAATATCGCACGCAGGTGCGACAGGCGGTGAATGAGTTGATCGATCATGTCGATTTCAGCCTCCCGATTGACTGGCAAAGTCCGATGTGGCCGGTGATGATGGGGATTGAGCATGAACGCATCCATTTGGAAACCTCATCGGTGTTGATTCGTCAGCTTCCGATTGATTCCGTCAAACCGCATCCTTTATTTGAGGTCTGTCCGGATTCGGATGAAGC
>JAWVWZ010000076.1:0-7049 GCA_033723505.1 Hydrogenovibrio sp. | reverse complement strand
GGCAACCCCCACCCCATTGGTGTCTTTATTGTTATTGGCATCTCCATTGACGTTGATGTCATAACTCATCTGATCGGTTGCCTTCGGCGTTTTGTTCAGTTTGTTCAAGTCAATAGAGCCCAAGGTGGTTTCGAAAACCGGATTGGTTTCCGTGGAAAGCGTGGTATTCAATAAATACCCTTGCAGCTTGTTACCGTCCTGGTCGGTGATCAACCCATTTTTATCCAGCTTGAAAGAGCCGTTACGGGTATAAAGATTCGGATATTTATTGGTTTGGTCGTCCAGAATGAAGAACCCGTCTCCATCAACTGCCATATCCAAGTCACGTCCCGTACTGGTGATCGTCCCTTGAGAGAAATCCTGAGTGATTGCGCCAACACGGACCCCATCCCCTGGAGAACTTTGCGCGCCGGAAAACATATCGGCAAATTCAGCTCGAGAGCTTTTAAAACCAACCGTTTGCGAGTTTGCCAAGTTGTTCGAAATAACCGATAAACCATCTGAAGCAGCGTTAATTCCACTAACTGCGTTTAAATCAAAAGATGACATTTTTCCACCCCTCTTTTATTGACTAATTTCACGAACTGCATCCATGGCAACTTCTTCACCCGTTGCCAACGTCAGTTTCATCGTGCCATCTTTATTGATGGCGACACTATTTACTTTGGTTCCGACAACGGTATTGATCCCTTGTACGTTACCGTCCTTATCCGTACCGTAAGCGGTTAACTTATAGACCCCGGAGCTACGATTGGCACCGACATCGTCCAACCCATCCCAGGAAACCGTTTGATTGACCCCACCGGTCAAATCCTGAACCGGAATTTCTTTCACAATGCCATTGGCATCTGAAACCACAACCTTCACATCCGTCAAATTCTGATCCGGCGTCAACTTGAACTGAGACGGCGACCCTTGAGTATGACTGAAATCTTCACCGACAGCCTGTACCGACTTACCGATCAGTCCAGCAGCCTGCATGGTCTGCATACCCTGGAACCCCGCCAACATCGACTCCATCGAAGTGTTTAACGAGTTGGTTGACTGCAACTGGCTCATTTGCGTCAGGTTGGTAACGAAATCCTTTGGGTCCACCGGTTTATTCGGGTCCTGATTCTTCAATTGTGTCGTCAACAGTCTCAGGTAGTCCGTTTGCCCCAATTGAGTCTGCGGCGCATTCGCAGCTGGGTTAGAGCCTTTCTGCAAAGCATCCACATAAGCATTGTTATTGGAGGTACTCGTGATCATCACCTACTCCTTTATTTACCCATTTGAATGGTTTTAAGTAACAGTTGCTTTGACGTATTCATGACCTGGATGTTCGTTTCATATGAGCGTGACGCATCCAGCATGTTCGCCATTTCTTCCACCACATTGACATTCGGGCGGAAGATGTAACCGTCTTTGTTGGCCATCGGGTTGTTTGGCGCATATTCCATTTTCAAAGGCGCCTTACTTTCGATGATCTCTTTGACTTTGACCCCACCGGCCGGTTCGCCGGTCTGGTTATCCAAAATCGTCTGAAATACAGGTTGTTTAGAGCGATAGGTCTCGCCGGCATTGGAACTGATACTGTCCGCATTCGCCATATTCGAAGCGATGGTGTTCAAACGAATCGTTTGCGCGCCCATGGCCGTTGCGGAGATATCAAGCGTTGGAAACATTGACATAGATTACCCTCCCGTCAAGGCATTACGAATGCCGGAAATTTTGCCGTTGATAAATTCCAGAGACGCTTGATACTGCAGCGCATTCTCCATGAACTTCGCTTTTTCCACATGCGTTTCAACGGTGTTGCCATCCAAAGCCGGTTGCGTCGGCACACGATACTTCAAATAATCATCGGTGCTGATATCTGCAAACCCTTCTATATGACGACTGTTGGTTCTTTTCATATCCGGTTTGAAACGACTGGTATCCAGTTGTTCCTGAGCATCTCTCATTTCTTTTCTCCAATCGAGATCACGCGCTTTAAAATTCGGCGTGTCCGCATTGGCCAAGTTATTCGCCAGAATGCCTTCGCGTTCTTTGCGAACCATGAGAGCATGTTCGTGTATGCCAAATATAGACTCCATCACTCTGTCCTCTTTTTCTTTTTCCAGTCCGTTGGTTTCAAACGCTAATGCCAAGAAACCGTCAATATTGTTATTGTTTTCATTCTCGAAAGAGTCATAGCAACCAGAATGCCAAAAGTGAAAAAAATGTCTAAAGTAATGGAAAAACGGGCGTATATCGGCAGGGTGTCAAAAAACTTGAGCGCAAAAATCAAAAAAACGGAAAATAAAATTGGCCACTGGGCAAATATTGCCGTTCCGCGTCAAAGAGACTTTTCAGAAAGCGTTTGAACGAATGACAGGAAACGAAATCTACCAGGCTGGGCAGTTGTCAATAAAGGAAAAAAACTGAGATTTGGAAGAAGCGGTCGTGAGAAAAGGCCGGCCTGAAGATTACCAGGCGCGGACTTCATCTCCGACCTGAATCAGGCCGTTTTTAGCCACCAGTTTGGCAACGGCGAATTTGGATTGAATGCGTTCAATTTTCAAGAATCCGGCCGGTTTGGAATCCAAGCCCAGATCAACGCCCTGATAGCGGACATTCGAGCCAAAAGAGTGGTAAACCGCCAGTTGATCCCCCACCTGCGCACCGGCCTCTTCCGATAAATATAGGATATATTCATCATTACGAATATCAATGACCTGCGTCTTCATGCGCTGGCAGTGCAAATAGTCGTTGACCTCACGGGTTTCCTGCTCGAGCATGGCATGAAACGCCATACCGGTATTGGTGGCAAAAAAAGCATTGGTGCCGAAAGGACGATCCCGACCGACCGTCACCTCACCCTTAATATCAAAGCCGATGCGCTTATGGAACACCTGCTGATCGGTCGTTAAATCCACCAAATATACATCGGATTCGATATACCGCGCATTGGGTTTGACTTCCTGATTATAGAAACGCTTGATCTTGTTCCACCGAGGGTCGTCTTCATTCTGTCTGGAAAGAGAGCGAATCACCGTCAGCAGCACATATTGCGCGCCCGTCTGTTCACGAATCGGCTGCAATACGTCTTTCGACAAGTTCGGCGTCGTCATTGCCGATGAATCCAGAAAAACCGTTCCCCCGGTCTGCAACATCACCTGATTGCGATAGCCTTTGTCTCTCATGCGTCTTTCCAGTTCAATCTGGTAGCCATGCAATAAATTGGATATGTCACGACCGCCATATTGATCAGTGGTCACCACCTGAGCGATCGCCAGCTTCGGCTGATAATGATTACCCGGCACATTATTGCAGGCCTGAGGATCTTCGGTCAGGCAGACCTTCATCACCACTTGGTAAGTCGTTGATTTGGCATCTTCAATCGGCTGGCCGTTTTCATCGAACTGCTCCGATCCTAAAGGCTTCATACCTTCACTCAGGATTGTGAATTGCGATACTTTCGAATGGGTGGTGAATCGTGTCGAATCGCCGGTCATGACGTAATTCTTGACTTCCTGGGAACTGGACACCTGGACATTATTCTGCATGCTGGCCAGTTTCAAGCCATCCCGAATGGCCATTTGCCGGGCAAACGCTTTGGAAACACCTTCTGTTGAAGCCGTTCCTTTAACGACAACGCATTTAAGCGGATAGGATTTTGATGCCGGTGCGGCGGCGGCAGGTTGCTCGGATGGTTGAGCGACGGCTGGCATTGGTGAAAACGCGATCAACATGAAACCGATCAATGAAATGAAATTCAAGTTACGGACCTGATTGAACGCGATCAACTTTTTCAAAACCAACAACTCCCTTGCCTATCTGATCATTTATGCAGATTTTTCAACTTTCGACGTCACTTCATCGATGCGGTCGATAATCGCTTGCGCCAACTCTTCCGGATGCCACTTGGACATGAACTTATTGGCTCCGACCTTCTCTGTCAAAGAGTCATTGAAGCCCCCGCTCAAAGAAGAACTCAACACCACATAAAGATCGCTCAATCTCGGATCTTTGCGGATATTGGTCGTCAGAGTATAGCCATCCATTTCCGGCATTTCGATATCCGAAATAACCATCAGCACACGCTTTCCGACCGGATCGGCAATGCCGTTTTCGGCGTCGTCCGCCCATTTCTTCAAGAAATCCAGTGCGATACGGCCATTGGTCACAATACGGTTGGCAATCCCCAGCTTATCCAAAGTGGTTTTCAACTGATTTCTGGCCACGGTCGAATCATCCGCGCCAAGCACAAAGAAGTTATGACCCGACGTTTTCGATTGGTTAGCATTCAGGAATTCATCAGACATCTCTTCATTTCGACCCGAAACTTCAGCCAAGACTTTTTCCACATCGACGATCTCGACGATTCTGTCCTGAGCGCGCGTAATCCCGGTCAAATAATTGACGTTTTGCAAGGAATCCGGTGGCGGTAAGATATCTTCCCAACGTAAATGAACGATGCGATCAACGTCCTCCACCAGAAACCCTTGCACCGAGCTGTTGAATTCGGTCACGATGGTCAAAGAATCACGGTATTTTTCTTTAGGAATCGGTTCCAGATCCAACGCTTTGGCCAGGTCAATCATCGGCATGGTCTGCCCTCGGATATCGGAAACACCGACCACGCGACTATCAGCCTTGGGAACCGGCGAGATAAAGGGGGTACGAATCACTTCTCGAACTTTAAAAACGTTGATACCAAATAATTGTTCACCCTGAATCTTGAACAACAACAACTCCATCCGGTTCATTCCCGCCAGAGACGTTCTTTGGTCAACACCTTTCAGAAAACTAGACATGTTAAGCCACCCTTCTAAACTCTTTTATATAAAAAAATCAAACCCTCTTTCCTTTATGGTCTCGCATCTCAGCGCAGCGGCCACAAAGGGAAGAAAAATCATTTTTTTTCAGTTAATATAACTGAAAACCCCTATGCAATCAAAAACAACCCAAAAGGTCCATTTTGACTACACCAAACCTGTCAAACCGTTTAACCCGCGTTTTTATGAGTGCCATGTTGCTCACGTTACTCTCAAGCAACTTCTTGTGTGCTTCCGCACAACCCACCACCCCCGAAAACCAATATCAAACGGCTGCCAGCCTGCAGAAACAGGCGTTGGAATACCTTAAGCAAAAAGTTGACCAAAAACTCAAAAACCCTGTTATTACTGTCAACCCAGTCAGTAACCGACTGCACTTGGGGCTTTGCCAGAACCCTGTCAAGCTGGAAGATAAAACGCCGGACAAGATTGCCGGTCGCGTCAGCTTGAAATTGAGTTGTTCTCAACCGGAGTGGAAGCTCTATGTCACCGCCTCAATCGATGGCCAGTTGCCAGTGATTGTCTCCACCCGAGGTATCTTACGCGAAACCACCATTAAAGCCAGCGATGTAAAGCAGGTTTATCTGTCTTACCGCAAGGTTCGCCGGGGCGCAATGACCCATTTAAACAATGTCATCGGCATGAGAGCCAAGCGTTCGATTCCGCCCAACAAGATCATTACCATCCGATTTTTGCAACCGCCCTATTTAGTTTTCAAAGATCAGCCGATAAAGATAGTGACCTATGCGGGAGAGATCAAAGTCGAAACGGCGGGCATTGCACTGGAGAACGGCACCAAGCAACAACAGATTCCAATTCGCAACGCATCATCGAAAAAAGTCATTAAAGGCATAGTTATTGCTCCTAACACCGTATGGGTGCCATAAATTTGACCGGAAAGTGGCGTTTTTACAAATATTTAACAAAATTTTCTAAAGTAATTAGAGACCTGGCCGTTAAAAAGAGTAGAAACTGAAAAGCAACTTCTTTAGAATAATCTAACAATGGTAGGGAAAGTATCATGGATATCAAAAGTCTGACAGCCAATGGACTGAACAATCGGGTGACCGATTCGTCCAACAACGCCAATCGATCACAAGCGGGATCGAATGCTTCTGCATCTGCAAAATCTGCGGACAAGGTCACTTTGTCTTCTGTGATCGATGTCAATGATCTGGAACAGAAAGCAAAAACCGGTGGTGTTGATAACAGCGCCCGTATCGAAGCGCTGAAACAACAAATCAAAGATGGCACCTATCAAGTCGATGCCGACAAGGTTGCCAGCAAACTGATCGAAACCGAAACCCTATTATCGGGTGCTTAACAGGTAGCAACGTTTATTTATGTTTAAAACAGTTGATTTAGATTTACTTTCCCTACAACTAAGTCAACTGTTGGACACTCTCAACGACTTCGAAAAAATCCTCGACGAAGAAGCTCAGGTTCTTAAATCCACTGATATTTCCCCTCTGACCGATATTGTTCAGCGCAAACAAATCGCTTCCGAATCGGTTTCTCAAAAATTCGAAACGCTTTCCACCTCTCTGACCGACAACGCACTTTCATTGAATGAATACATGATGATCGACGGATTCGATCAGCTGCCGACCTCTATCCAGACACTTTTCAAACAGAACAGTGAAAAAGCACAGGTCTGTAATGATAAAAATACCGCCAACGGCATGAGCGTCCAGGCTCTGAGCAATCTGAACCAGACATTGCTTCAGTTATTCAAAGGCCAGGACCCGCAAAATAAAACCTACGATGCTTCCGGCGGCGAATCGAATGCAGCATCTCGATCTAAACCTTTGGGAAAGGCATAAATCCGCTTTTAATTGAGTTTGGCTTAATTAATGCTTCCTTTTCCGCAATTAATTTGTAAACTTAATCCCATTAAAAATGTAAGTGTGAGAGAAAAATATCTATGAGCTCTTCAAACAACCGTTCCTTTTTTAGAATAGACGTCATGCTGCCATGCAGTTACCGGGTTCTGTCTGAAGAAGAGAGTATTGAAAAGCCGTTGCCGTCGCCGCCAGATGCCAACTATATCGAGAAGTACTTCCTAGAAGACCTGCATCAACTCGATGAGCAGATCACCGACATCATCGCTCAGATCAGTCAGAAAAGCACCCTGCTTTCCAAAGCCCTGACGGCGATGAACAGCAAAATCAATTTCATCATGCAAACCATCGATCAAAAGCAACTGACACGAACCATTCCACAACGGATGGTCAATATCAGTGCCGGTGG
>JAWVWZ010000075.1:0-7075 GCA_033723505.1 Hydrogenovibrio sp. | reverse complement strand
GGAATGGTGCGGCCCTTGTAAACAATTCTCGCCAATCTTCGAAGCCGTATCCGAAAAACATCCGGACATCGTTTTCGCGAAAGTTAATGTCGAAGAACAGCAGGAACTGGCTGGTATGTTTCAGGTACGCTCTATTCCGACCCTGGTGTTCATGCGTGAAAAAATCGTCGTTTTCTCCAACCCGGGGCTGCTACCGGAAGCCAACTTCGAAGAAGGCATCAAGCATCTAAAAGAACTGGATATGGAAAAAGTGCATAAAGATTTGGCCGAAGCACAGGAAAACAACGGCTAGGAAAAGAGTTAACGCCAAGCGTTAAGCATAAATGGTGATTGGTGGTTCTTCCGCCAGTCTCCGAACCAAATCTGAAAACGTCACCATGCCCAGCAACGCGCCGGACGCTTGGTCGACGATCACCATGCTGCCAATGCCATAATTGGTCATCACCATGGCAACTTTACGAATGTCCATACTCGGATTAGTGGTGACCACTTCGCGCTGCATAAATTGCGCAATCCGTTCATCCTTGATTTCTTCAAGCTGCCCATCCAGGCCGACAATCGCTCTTTTCAGAATTTCAAGAAATGAAATAATTCCCACCAGAATCCCCTGATCATTGAGCACCGGTAAATGATGAATGTCATGCTCCGCCATTAAATTCCAGGCATCAATCATGGAGGCCGCCTCACCAATTGTTACCACGGGTGAAGTCATGATTTCACCGACTCGCACCAAAGGCTGACCATGCTCGGTTTCTTTCACGGACTGGTACTGATCGATGGCTTTTTGATGGGTTTTCTTACTGCTTTCTGCCTGTTCGACTTCCAGGTTCAACTGGTCGAACTCAGTATCACCGATATCCGGCGACTTGGGAACGGGGGTCACCTTCAGCTCGGGCTTCAGATACTTCACGCCGATTGAGTTCCGGCCTTCCGGGGTATAGACAATAAACATAGGCAGTCTCGCTTTGCGGGTTCTTCTATTTTATATCGGCGACAACCCTATTTCCTGAACTTCACCGTCAACCAACCTCCCCATCATTCCTGAAGGAAGAATTGACATCCGAGGATTCTAAAGAAATACGGTTTCAAATAACCTACAAATTGACTATACTATTGCGACTTCTAATAAACAACTAGTAAGGAACGATTATGTCAGTATTGGTTACAAAACAAGCCCCTGATTTTACTTCAGCTGCAGTTCTTGCAGATGGTACGATTGTCGATGACTTTAACCTGAAAAGTCACATCAAAGGTAAGTATGCGGTAGTTTTCTTCTATCCGTTGGATTTCACTTTCGTTTGCCCATCTGAAATCCTGGCTTTCGATCACCGCGTGACTACGTTCAAAGAATTGAACACTGAAGTGATCGGGGTTTCTGTTGATTCTCAGTTCACTCATAATGCCTGGAGAAACACGCCGGTCGATCAAGGTGGTTTGGGACCAGTCAAGTTCCCATTGGTTGCTGACTTAGGCGGTTCTATCATGGAAGCTTACGGCATCGTTCACCCAGGTAATGTTGCACTTCGTGGTGCCTTCTTGATTGACAAGGAAGGTGTCGTTCGTCATCAAGTCGTTAACGACCTGCCACTGGGACGTAACGTTGACGAAATGGTTCGTATGGTTGAAGCGCTGCAATTCCACGAGCAGTATGGCGAAGTTTGCCCAGCCGGTTGGAACAAAGGCGATGAAGGGATGAAGGACACACCTGAAGGGGTTGCTGAATATTTAGCGAAAAACTCTGATAAACTATAAGCAATTCATCAGCTTCATGGTAAAAAGGCTGTCATTTGACAGCCTTTTTTATTGCTTGGCCCTAAAGAGGAGTATGTGTTGAAATCCCAACTCGCCTTCTATCAACAACGCATCAACCAAAAACTTGAAGCGTTTCTTTTGCAACATGATCAGCATTCCCGCTTAACCTACCCGAAAGAGTTGGCTGAAGCGATTCATTATGCCACTTTGAACAACGGAAAGCGCTTACGACCCGCACTGCTTTATGCTGTCGGCGAAGCCTGCGGCATCGAACTGGCCAAACTTGATTCGGCTGCCATCGCCATCGAACTGATTCACAGTTATTCTTTGGTGCATGATGACTTGCCGGCAATGGACGACGACGAGCTGAGACGAGGCCAACCGACCTGTCACATCCGCTATGACGAAGCGACTGCCATCTTAGTCGGCGATGCCCAGCAAACGCTGGCTTTCGAGTGCCTGGCTAACGACCCGCTTCTCAGCACTGAAACCAGAATAAGCTTGATTCGCATTCTAAGCGAAGCCAGTGGCCCCAGCGGCATGATCGGCGGTCAATTCATCGATATCCGTGCCGCCGGAAAGCTGCCTTCACAAGATGCTTTGCAGAAAATGCACCAAATGAAAACCGGTGCCTTGATTCAAGCCGCTTTACGGATGGGCGCCTGCCAGTCTGAACATTTTAAAACGCTGTCCCCCCGCCTGGCAGATTTTGGCGACCAGATCGGATTGGCCTTTCAGGTTCAGGATGATATCCTCGATATCGAAGGGTCTTCAGATGTCTTAGGAAAACCGCAGGGCAGCGACGAAGCTATGGATAAATCCACCTATCCGAAGCTGCTGGGTCTGGAAGCAGCCAAAACTTATCGGGACCAATTGATCGAATCGGCAGAAAAGTGTTTGGTTGACCTAAAAATGGATACCCCTTTTCTGGTAGGCTTAACCCGTTATATTTCGACTCGATCTCATTGATTGACCTTTGAAACTTTCAATCACCCAATAATTCAAAGGATTACAACCCTCAGTGAGATTTGCTATAATTCCTTTTTTAATTTTTCAGCGTTTTTGAACTCCCGTTTATGGCACAACAATTCGTATTAAAAACTTTGCTAGACTTCGCTTCCGCCCATAGTTTAAGAGGCTATCCGGGCGATTGTGCCAACCTGCACGGTCACAACTGGAAAATCGAAGTCGAAGTCATGGGCGAACAACTCAACGACATCGGCATGGTGATCGATTTCAAACAAATCAAAAAGCATGCGAAGGAAGTGGTGGCTGAGTTGGATCATACGTTTCTGAACGACCACCCCCATTTCAAAACGGTCAATCCAACGGCGGAAAATATTGCCCAATACCTGTTCCAACAGATTCAAAGCCGTATTGAATCCTCCAGCGTCAAAATGCATCGCATTACCGTTTGGGAAAACGACCGCAACTGCGTGATCTACAGCGAATAAAATCCGCTTAACGGACGTTCAGTGAAAAAAATACTTCAAGCCCTTCGGGTTTGCAGTATCCTATTCCTAAATCGACAACCGAAGAGACGAAAGATGATTAGCACCGAGCTTAAAGATAAATCTCTGTGGATTTATATAAGCGATACCTTCACCATCGACAACTTCAACGAATTTCAAGCCGCACATCAGAATGCCGATTACGACGACATTGTCATCGACTTTTCCAATACCCAGCACATCGACAGCGGCGGACTGGGGATGTTGCTACAACTCAGAACCCAACTCGGTGAAGATGCCGATAAAATCACCCTGCACTCTCCGACGGACTCGGTTCGAAAAATCTTCGAGATTGTCAATTTCGACAAACTGTTTCATGTCGCGTAATCAATAACAACGGTTTCCAAGGATTCGGAAAGTGTCTATGACAGAACCCCAACTTTTGCTTTTCGCCGCCCTACTCGGTCTGATTGTCGGCAGCTTCCTTTCCATGCTGACCTGGCGTTTACCGAGAATCATGCATTTACCGCAAGACAAACAGTTCCTTCACCTGAGTTTGACTCGGTCAAAATGCCCGCACTGTGAAACCGCTTTAAGCTGGACACAGCTTTTCCCTCTGGTCAGTTGGCTGGCAGCGAAAGGCAAATGCCGTCATTGTCAGACTGGCATTTCATTACGCTATCCTTTGATCGAATTGACGACTCTATTTCTGACCACCTGGACCGTATGGTATTTCGGCGCCACGCCCATGACCCTCATTGCGTTGACATTCGTCTGGTTCATTATCGCCCTCACGGTCATCGACATCGAACACCAACTCATTCTCGACAGCCTGAGCTTACCGCTGCTTTGGCTAGGTTTGATCTTTAACAGCCAATCCACTTTCACTTCACCGGCCGATGCGATTATCGGCGCTGTCATGGGCTATTTGCTGCTGTGGTTTATTTTCTATGCTTTTAAAATCTTTACCGGCAAAGAAGGGATGGGATTTGGCGACTTCAAGCTTCTGGCAGCGCTGGGGGCTTGGTTCGGCACTGGCGCGATCCCGCAAATCATCTTGATTGCGTCGCTCGGCAGCATTCTGGTCGCCGTCTTATTAGGTATATTAAGGGTTCGAAAACTGGATGCCCCTATGCCATTCGGCCCTTTTCTGGCCCTCGGCGGGTTGATCAGTTTGTATTGGGGAGAGTGGATTCTCGCATCGATCTGAATTGATCGATACGTGGATAAAACAGGGTTTAGCAGCCGATACCGGACTCGTTGTCTTCACAGACTTTGGTCATCTTCAGCTTGTTCGTCTTGACGAAATTCATCACATAGTCGAACATTTCAGGATTGGTTTTCTCCAAGCGCATATCGATGATCAGACATTTTTTCCCCTGATACAATTCAGGATGCAACAACTCGGAAAACACCAAACGATGTGAAGCTCCATAGGAAGCCATCATTGAAGAAATACGATCAATCCAATCACTTGGACGAAATTTTCTACCGTCTTCGGTAAACCCTTCAATGATGTATCGGCTATGCACTCGTTTTACTCCCAAATCTTTTTAGTACATTAAGTAACAGTCGCGCCGCTTAACGTTGCCTATTCTCTGTTTATTGCGCGAATTTTAGCATAATTGAATTCACGAATCAGGGATTTGCGCGCAATCTTTTTCGCAAATTTAAAACAATTTGACGCCTTGGACAGGAAAAAGCGTTTGATGACGACTTTTAAGCGCATAAAACCTTCAAATAATGGCATAATATGCGTTTCAAATTTTGCAACCAATTTTTTGACGAGACGATACACAAATGAGCCATTTTCAAACAGATGATCTACGCATAAGAGCCATTACAGAAGTCAGTGCGCCTGAAAAACTGCATGAAAAATACCCGATCAATGAGATGGCGGCTCAAACGGTTTATCGTACTCGCCAGGCGATTCAAGACATTCTCAACGGCAAAGACGACCGTTTGCTGGTCGTCATCGGTCCCTGCTCAATTCATGATCCTGAAGCGGCGCGTGAATACGCATCGCAGCTAAAGTCTCTGATGCCGAAATATGAAAAGGATCTGCTGATCGTGATGCGGGTCTATTTCGAAAAACCGAGAACCACCGTCGGCTGGAAAGGTTTGATTAACGACCCGAATCTCGATGAGTCCTTCGAAATCAACAAAGGCTTGGAGCTGGCGCGCTCTTTATTGCTCGACATCAATAGCGAAGGCGTGCCAAGTGCCACCGAATTCCTGGATCTGATCTCTCCACAGTATATTGCCGACCTGATTTCGTGGGGCGCCATTGGTGCGAGAACCACAGAAAGCCAGGGCCACCGAGAGTTGGCTTCGGGGATTTCCTGCCCGATTGGCTTCAAAAACGGTACCGACGGCGGTTTTAAAATCGCGGTCGACGCGATTCGCGCCGCCAACAATCCGCACATTTTCTTGTCTTTGACCAAGCAAGGCCATTCCGCGATCTTCTCGACCGCCGGCAACCCGGATTGTCACGTGATTCTTCGCGGCGGCAATCAAGGACCGAACTACGACCCGGAACATGTTGCCGAAGCCGTCAAAGAACTGGATGCAGCGAAAGTTCAAAGCCGATTGATGATCGATTGCAGTCATGCAAACAGCAACAAACAGCACAAAAACCAGCTGATCGTCGCCGAATCGATCAAAGATCAATTGTCGGCGGGTGAAGCTCATATCATGGGCGCGATGGTGGAAAGTCATCTGGTTGAAGGTCGCCAGGATGTTGTCAACGGAAAAGCCGAGACTTACGGTCAAAGCATCACGGATGCCTGTATCGGGTGGGATGACAGTTTGAAGGTATTGGATATGTTGGCAGAAGGCGTTCGTAACCGCAGAGCCAAACAAGCTTAAAACGGCAAATTCTCAGAAATGCTGATAACCTTGTCGACCCTCCAGGTCGGCCAGGTTTTCCGGTAGATTCATCAGGCAGACTCTAGACGCCTGACCTTCCAGTTCCTTTATCTCTCCAATCCGACTTAATCGCACGCCGATCGTTTCTGCAAGGGCTTCAATCTCAGCACGACGGGCTTTCGAAGCGGTAAAACATAACTCGTAATCATCCCCTGCCACTAACGGCATCAGGTAATCCCGCGAACGTCGTTGATAGCGCATCATCGCCGAAGAAAAAGGAACTTGTGAAAAATCGACATCGGCAGAAACCGCAGACGCTTCCAAAATATGCTTTAAATCGGCGAGCAACCCATCGGAAATATCAATCGCAGCAGACGCCAGAGACAACAAAGCCTTTCCAAGCTCTATCCGGGGCATCGGCCGATTCAATTTTTCAATACATTGCCGATAATCCTGCCCTGTCTCTTCAAGCATCTGTTCCACCGCTTTAAGACCCAGTCCGCCATCGCCAATCAGACCCGAGACATAAATATCGTCACCGACACCGGCACCGGCACGCAAGATCGCCTCCCCGACCGGCACCCAGCCCTGAGCGGTGATCGTCAAGGTCAACACTGGCCCTTTTGTCGTATCGCCACCGACAAGGGGAATATTGAAGCGTTCACCGATCGCCTTCAGCCCGTCGGCAAACGCCATCAACCATGGATCGTCATGATATTTTTCGGGCAGGGTCAGCGCCAGAGTATAAAAAGCAGGCGTGGCTCCCATCGCAGCCAGATCACTGAGATTGACGGCCAAGGCTTTCCAAGCAATGTCATAAGCGTCGGTTTGCTCGGGAAAGTGCACCCCCTCGATCAAAGTATCCGTGACGACGACCAATTGCGATTCGGATGGACAGGAAATAACCGCTCCATCATCTCCGATTCCAATCTCGCCCTGCTGCTTCATGCCCGCTGAAAGCGGCTTGAAAAACTGGTCGATAATGGAAAATTCAGAAGACATGG
>JAWVWZ010000074.1:0-7098 GCA_033723505.1 Hydrogenovibrio sp. | reverse complement strand
GGGCTTGAATGGTGAAATCCGTCCGGTGACAGGGGTTTTGCCCGCCGTCATTCAAGCCAAGCAGGCAAACAGAATCATTATCCTCCCGGAGGCCAATCTCGAAGAAGCCAGTGTCATCAAGGGCGCCCGCATTCTCGGTGCTGCGCATCTTCTGGATGTGTGTGCTTTCCTGTTGCAGCAGCAACCCTTAATGGAAGCCGATACCGAGAAGGTGGCCGTGCCCGTCCCGGAATACGAAGCAGATCTGGCGGATATCCGAGGTCAAGCTCAGGCAAAAAGGGTCTTGGAGTTATGCGCTTCCGGGGGGCATTCTTTATTGATGGTCGGGCCGCCCGGTTCGGGAAAAAGCATGTTGGCTTCGAGGCTGGTGACACTGTTACCGGAAATGGCTCTGGAGCAGGCTGTTGAGGTGGCCGCAATCCGTTCCGTCGCCGGACAGCCGGTTTCGCCGGAGACGTTTTTTCAGCGACAGTTAGTGCACCCTCATCATACCGCTACCGCGCCGTCATTGGTGGGAGGGGGCACCGGCCATGTCGTCAAACCCGGTGCCTTGTCGTTGGCCCATCATTCGGTTTTGTTTTTAGATGAAATCCCGGAATTCAATCGCAGTGTGATCGAGGCATTGCGGGAGCCTTTGGAGACAGGTAAAGTGGAAATCTCAAGAGTCAATCAGCAGGTCACTTATCCGGCGGATGTCCAATTGGTCTGCGCGATGAACCCGTCTCCCTCCGGTTATTTCAGCGATGATCCGTTAGGTCGCTGCAAAGATACCCCCGAGCAAATCGATCGTTATCTGAAAAAGGTTTCAGGACCATTGATGGATCGAATTGATTGTCATTTGGAAATCGCCCCCGTCACCTTTGAGCAGTTGAGCGAACCGAAAGATTCCTCAGCCGAGAATTCGGAGGTGGTGCGCGCGCGGGTTGCCGCTTGCCGACAACGGCAGCTGGCAAGGCAGGGAAAATTGAATGCCCAACTCGGGCCGAAAGACCTCAAGGATCAAGTGTCTTTGGACGAGGCTTCTTCCGGATTGTTGCAACAATCGGTGGATCGCTTGGGGATGTCGGCCAGAGGCTATCACAAAGTTCTCAGGTTGGCTTTGACTCTGGCAGATATGGCTGGAGACCAGGCCGTCACGGTTCAGCATATTGCCGAAGCGATTTCCTACCGATCACTCGATAAGAAGATGTCATGATGCTATTTGAACCCACTTTAATGACGGCAATGATGGTTGGCCTTTTAGGCGCGGTTCATTGTCTGGGGATGTGTGGTGGTGTGGTTGGTTCCTTGACCTTCAACTTGAAGCCGGAAGTGCAGTTGAGTTTCTGGCGGATGTTTCCTTACCACCTTGCCTACAATCTAGGCAGAATCAGCAGTTATGTGGTGATGGGAGCGGTCTTTGGCTGGCTGGGGAGTTCGTTGACCTCCTTGGCGAGTTTTTTACCGGCTCAGCAGGTGTTACAAACGATTGCCGGCGTGTTTATGATTCTGCTTGGTGTTTATATTGCCGGTATCTGGAACGGTGTCGTGGTGGTAGAAAAACTGGGGCGCTATGTTTGGGCCTGGATTCAACCGGTTGCGCAGAAAATGACTTCTGTCAGTAACCTGGGGCAAGCCTGGGTTTATGGGCTTGTCTGGGGCTGGTTACCCTGCGGCTTGGTATACAGTATGCTCATTATGGCCATCTCGGCAGGCGGGGCCTTACAAGGCGGGCTGGTAATGCTGGCATTCGGTCTGGGGACTTTGCCGAATTTGCTGTTGATGGGATCTTTTGCGTTTTTCTTTACCCGTTTATCGCGCAACCGGAGCGTGCGACAGGTTGCCGGTTGGTTGATTATCGCACTCGGCTTCTGGCAGCTCTGGCTGGTGTTTCATGTTCAGGTTGCCTGATCTCGGCGCGCATTATTGATCCTGAAAATCGTCACTGGCTTGAATGAAGTCATACTTAATCGATAAGGCATCCAATAATTGGCCGGTGGCGGACAAGATACGGTATTTTGCAATCAGTTCTTCGGATTCACTATTGATTAAGGTGCGCAAAGCTCCGACATATTCGTTTTCGGTGTTCAGCAAATCCAGTAAGGAGCGTCTGCCGAGATTGAATTGTTTGCGGTAGCCAATCAATGTTTCGTGCGTCAGCTTGATATGTTTGTTGATATAAACCAGTTGGTCGCGGATATATTGGTTGGCGTTCCAGGCATAGCGTAGCGTCTCAATGACCTGACGGCGCGAATTATTACGGACTTCAGTCGCTCGTTGATATTCAGATGCAGTTCGTTTGCGTTCAGAACTGTCTTGTCCACCGCTGTAGAGGTTGTATTTGAGTCTGAGCATCGCCTGCATGTATTCGTTTTTCCCTTCAATGCCGGATAGGTTTCTATCAAAGGTTTTCTCCACTTCCAGATCGATTTTCGGATAGTAGTTTTTCGAACTCGAGTCATATTGTGCTCGAGCAGCCGCGACGTCGGCATTGGCGGACTCGAGTCTCGGGTGGTTTCTCAGAGCGATCTGGTTCGCTTGTTCAAGCGTTTTCGGCAATGGATAGGTAAACCTCGGTTTGATCAGGGCATTGTCGGGCTGACGTCCCAGAATGCGCTGGAATTTGGCAAAGGCATCGTAATAACTGTTTTTCTCAGCTTGAAGATTGGATTGGGCTAACGCCAGACGTGCTTCAGCCTGGTCGACTTCCACCTTATTACTGATGCCTGCATTGTGACGCTTCAGGATTTGATCATGGATTTTGATATGGGTATCCAGGTTATCCTGTGCCAGCTTCAGCAACTCTTTTTCTTTCAGTAGATTGATGTAGGCAGTGGCCATGTCCAGTGCGATGGTGTTGGCGGCGGATTTCGCCATATAGGCGGCGGAATCTCGGCGGAACTTCTGGCGGCGAACCTCATCCTCTGTCCCAAATCCCTCAAAGAGGTTCTGGGTCAGTTTGACCGAAGCTTCCTGTCGGGTCAGTCCGCTGCCTTCATTATTTAAAGTGGGGCGATTGACTTCTTCATAACCGATACCGCCATTGACGTCGATTCTTGGGTAGTAACCACTTTTGGCACCACTGACTTGTGCATCGGTCGCCTGATAGGATTTCACTTCCTGACGGAATTCAGGGTTATGGCTGATCGCGTCTTCGATCGCCTCTTTCAGTGTGATGGCTTGAGCCGGGGTCAGAAAGAGTAAACTGCTAAGCAGTAGACTAAAAGAAAGGATGGTGTGTGCGTTTTTTCGAATCATGTTCTTGTTTTAATCTTGCCAGTTTTGTATGCGCAGTACCAATGCTAAGCGGTCTTTCGTTGAAAACTTTTCTAGCAAATGGCTCATATGTGCTTTGACGGTTCTCTCACTGATGTTCATGAGCTCCGCGATTTCTTGATTGCTTTTACCGAGCATGACCTGTTCCAGAACTTCCCGTTCTCGATCAGTGACCATTTTTTGCCAGCCCGCCTGTGGCAGTACTGGCGGGTGCTCTTGAATTGTTTGTTGGATAAAAGCCTGCATGATGCTTTGCCCCAGCCAGATATTTCCCGAGCGAACAACTTGGATTGCCTGTCGAATTCTATCAGGTGTGGCGAAAGTATTTAAATAACCTTTAATTCCCCTTTCGAACCAAGGAATGGCTTCTTCCGGTGAAGGCGTATTAGAGAACAGGATGACGGCATAACCTTGTGTGAGCAATTCCGCTAATTGTTTTTTTTGTTCTTCGGATGAGACATACTGGATCAGCAACAAAACGTCCTGTGGATTGAAGTTTTGAATTTCATCCAGCGTCAGAATTACTTGGGAGTCGTCACCCGCTACTTTGGCCCAGCGTTCCAGGGCATTCGCATCTGTGATGTGTAATAGTAAGTGCGTCATCCAGCGATACTTTTTATCATTTAGGAGCTATGGTACCAAGTTTATCTGTTTTAAGTAATTTTAACTAAACTTACTTGAAAAGTCGTCTTTTTTATATGGGAATAAAGAAATCTTAAGACTCTCGTAAAGCAAGGTCTTTTGCTTTAATGATCGGCTTGATCAAATAATCCAGGACGGATTGTTTGCCGACCACCACGTCGACAGTTGCCATCATGCCGGGAAGGAGGTAAAGCGGCTTTTTATCCGTTCCCAAATGGTTTTTGTCAGTTTTGATCCGTGCGATGTAAAAGCTGTTGCCTTTATCGTCGACAATGGTATCTGCCGAGATTTTTTCCACCACGCCGTCCAGCCCGCCGTAAATGGAAAAGTCATAGGCGGTAAATTTGACCTTGGCTCTCAGTCCGGGATATACGAAACCGATGTCCGATGGCAGAATTTTGGTTTCCAGAACCAGAGAGGCATCGTTAGGCACGATTTTGAGAATGTCGCTTCCGGGCTGAACGACTTCTCCAATGGTCGATACCATTAACTGGTTGACAATCCCATTAACTGGAGAGTTGATATTGGTTCTTCTCACCTTGTCGGCAATTGCCGTTTGGGAGCGTTCGATTTGTTCGAGTTTTGCCAAGACCTCGTTGAGCTTTTCCTGAGCTTTGTTTTTGAAGTCTTGAGTGGCTTCTTTTTGCTTGGATTCCGCTTCGGAAATCACCGACTTGATTTTGGGAATGGAAATTTGCGTGGATTTGAGTTTGGTCAAGGCTTCGTTGGCTTCACGTCGGGTTTTCAGAAGATCGACCTCAGAAGCAATCCCTTCTTTGACTAGGGGCGCCATGATCTGGATTTCTTTTTGTAGGAAATTATAGGATTTCTGCAGCTGTTCGGCTTGATTTTGAGCCTCTTCAAGTTCCGATTTGTGCTGGATCACCTGTTGTTGCAGAATATGGATATTCGTCTGCAGCTGCTGTAATTGATTCTTGTATAGCTGTTTTTCCCGGTCAAACATCTTGACGACGTCAGGATCTTTCGATGGATATTCTGACAGGAAAGGCGTGTCGAACGCTTCGGCTTTAAGGCGCGCAGCTCTTGCCTGTAGATCATACTGTTGAGTCAGGGTTTCACCAAAAGAACTTGCAAATTGGGTATTATCCAGTTTTAAGAGGGGTTGACCTTTGGTTACCTGGTCACCGGCCTTGACGAAAATTTCGGAAACAATCCCTCCTTCCAAATTTTGAACAACCTGGATTTTGCTGGAAGGGACCACTTTGCCTTCTCCTCGGATGATTTTGTCCAGTTCGGTAAAATTCGCCCAGACTAAGAGCCAGACAATCACCAGAAAAATAATCCAAACCAACAGCTGTGATTTAAAAGTCGGCTTTGACAACGCAGCCTGGCTCAAGCTCGACATGAAGGTCAAATCCGAATCGGTAATAGGCGTTTTGTTTTTTGTCGACATAGTTAACTGACTCGCTTATTGATTCGTCCAGACTTGAGCGCCTCAAGCACGGTTTCTTTAGCACCGTCGGCGACGACTTTTCCGCTGTCCATGACAATCAGTCGGTCAACCAGCTGGAGAATGCTCATTTTATGCGTCACTAAAATGGTCGTGTTTTGCAGTGTGTTTTGCTTCAACCTTTGGATCATGGTTTGTTCTGTGCTCGAATCCATTGCATTGGTGGGTTCGTCAAACAAATAAATCGGTGCTGGGGTCAGTAGCGCCCGAGCAACGCCAATGCTTTGGCGTTGTCCACCGGAAAGGGAGCCACCGCCTTCATTAATATGCAAGCTGTAACCGGATGGGTGGGTTTTGATAAAGTCATCCACTCCGGCGAGTTTGGCAGCTTTGATTACCAGGTCATCTTCGATATAGGGCGCTTTGTAAGCAATATTTTCCCGAACATCTCCGCTGAACAGAGTGACCTCTTGTGGGACATAGTTGATGTTATGGCGTAGTTCGGCCGGATCGAGCTGGGTAATGTCGATGCCGTCGATCAAAATGGATCCGGAAGTCGGTTTGTAAAACCCCAGAATCAGTTTTTCGACAGTGGATTTTCCGGAACCGATTCGACCGATAATCCCTACTTTTTCGCCCGGCGCGATTTTGAATGAGACATTATTCAAGGCCGGTTTCGAATCGTTGGGATAGGTGAAGCTGACATTGTTAAATTCAATCGCGCCTTTGAAAATCGGGTGTTGGATAAAACGTTTACCCAGTGGACGTTCAATTTCTTTTTCCATCAGTCCATTCAAGGATTCCAATGCGGTTTTGGTTTGCTGGTAAGAGGATGTCAGGCTTGCAAATTGACTCATTGGTCCGATGGCGCGCTGACTGAGCATAACCGTTGCGATCAGGCCCCCCATAGTCAGGTCTCCGTCCTGAATCAAATAAACCCCACTCAAGACGATCAATACTGTACTCATCTGCTGCATAAAACCGGTCATTCGGCCGATTGAGCTTTGCAGCATTTTGGAGCGGATACTGGCTTGAGCGATTTGGCCGACGGCTTGTTCCCATTTCCATTGCGAACGGGCTTCAACGCCAAGCGCTTTGATGGTTTCGATTGCCGTCAGGGTTTCGATCAGCACGGCATTTTTTTGCGCTGAGGCTTCATAGGTCGCCTCAACGCTTTCGACGATCGAGCGTCTCATCACCAGGCTGTATATCAGGATAATGGCGATGATGGCAATGGGTACGAGTACAAGTGTACCGGCAATGTAGGTGATGACCGCGAGAAAAATGACCACAAAAGGCAAGTCCACCAAAGATGCAATGGTGCCGGACGTGAAAAAGTTACGGATACTGTCGAATTCTTTGAGGTTGTTGGCAAAAGCGCCAATCGCGCCTTGGCGGTTCTCCATGGTCAGACCGAGGGTCTGTTCGAAAAGTTTCGATGACATAATGACATCACTTTTCTTGCCGGCAATTTCCAGAAAGTAAGACCGCAAAAACTTCAGTAGCAGGTCAAACATATAGACCACACTGATCCCAAGTACCAATACCCACAAGGACTCAATCGCATTGTTAGGGACGATGCGATCATAAACATTCATTACGAACAGCGGATTGGCAAGAATAAAAATGTTGATGACAATTGATGCAACCAGGACGTCTCGGTAAATCGAGCGGTTGTCCCAGAAAGTACTCCAGAACCAGTGACCTTCATTTGCTTGAATCAGATCTTCTTTTCTGGTGGCATGGTTGATTTTTTCAGTCAGATAAACCGCATACCCCAGATAATCCTG